>NZ_CAXQBR010000041.1 GCF_964222135.1 Euzebya sp. | reverse complement strand
ACACCCAGGCCGACCTCGACGCGATCTGCGACGTGCTCAACACCCAGCCCCGCCGATCCCTAGGCTGGAAGTCACCCAACGAGGTCTACGCTGACCATGCCGCGCGCTAGCACCTGGAATCCGCCGTCTCCTGCGGTAGTTGGAGGTAGCTGATCGGGTCATCTTGAGTGGGGCAGGTTGATGTGGATGGTGCCGCAGCAGAGCATAACGAGGGCGACGACGGCTGCGGCTGGAACCCGAAGTCGCGTCGGGTGATCAAGCGGACCCGGTTGTTGACCGTTATTGGAGCGGTTGGGCCGGTGGGGGCGGTGACCTGCATGTTCGTGTGGAGGACATGTCCTCCACGGGCGGTCAGGGGTTGCCGCGCCGCTCGCCGAGGAGGGTGGCGATCTGGTCCCGGAGCTTGCGGTTCTCCTCGGCAAGCGTCCGGTTGGAGTGGAGAAGGTCGCTGATGCGCTCAGCCTGGGAGGCGTCGCTGGCACGCTGCCGGGTCGGGATGGTCGGTCGGGGTGAGCGTTGGCGCAGCCGGTCGATTTCGGCTCGCAGGTCGGGTTGACGGTAGAGCCAGGAACGGGAGACCTGCGCGGCCTCGGCGATGGCGGTGTAGGTGATCGCGGTGCCCTCGTTGTCGAGTCGGCGGAGCGTGGCGACGGCCTACGGAGGTGCGTCGGCGGGCGGACTGGGCCAGCGCTGCCGGAGGTGGCGGGGTCATGTGGTGGGCTCCTGCTCGACGGCTTCCAGGCCGTTGATGACGGTGTTGAGGTTGTCCAGGACGTGGCGGTGGTTGGCGGCCTGCCGGGTCCGGCCGGCCTGCTCGGCGGTGTCGATCAGCACGAGCGTGTCGTCGCGCTGGCGGCGGTGGATGGGCAGGAACTCCGGTGTGGTCTGGAAGTCGGGGCAGGTCAGGCAGGCGTTGGGGTGGGGGCAGTCCTGTTGGGGCGGCCGTCCGCAGTAGCCGTTGGGCAGGCTGGCCTGGATGCGGGCGAGGTTGTGCTTGATCCATTCCGCGTCCGCGGTCGGCGCGTCAGGGTCAAAGCCGATCCGGTGGCCGTCGATGTTCACGCGACGGGTCTGGAAGTCGTTGAACGCGGCCCGCACGGTGGTGTCGTGCACGGTGGCGTAGCGGGCAGTCATCTGCGGCGAGGCGTGCCCGAGCAGGCGCTGCACGACGTGCTGGGGCACGCCGTTGTTGATCATCCTGGTCCCCATCGTGTGGCGGTACTGATGCGGCGTCACGCGCACGGGCCGGCCGCTCTCGTCGTGCAGGCCGATGGTGTCTTGCCAGGCGACCAGCCGTGTCCGGAAGGTCCCGGCGGAGTAGGGCCGCACGCCGTCGGGATTGGAGTTGGCGCACGGGAACAGGCGTGTGGCCTGCGGCCAGCGGGTCTGCACCAGTTCCTGTTGGGCGCGGATGGTGTCGGCGGCACGTTCGCTCAGGGGGATGAGCTGCTCGATGCGCATCTTGTGGTTGAAGAACTGCAGGCACGGCCAGTCGGCGGAGTCGGTGAGGATGGGGTTGAACGCCAGCGCGCAGGCGTCGTTGATCCGGAGGCCGGTCTCGATGAGCAGGATCAGCAGGTGACGGGTGTCGGCGGGGAGCAGCGCCAGGTTGTCGGGATGCTCGATCTGGGCCATGACGAACTCGGGGATGAACCGCGGCAGCGGCTGAGGTCGACGGGGCAGCTCGTCGAGGTGGATCGTCGCGGTGGCGGGTAAGCCGGGCATCCAGTCGTAGCGGCGGCAGGTGTCGAGGAACCCGCGAAGGCAGACCAGCAGCGTGTTGGTGGTGTGGCCGGCCAGTCCCAAGCCGGTGAACCATGACAGGTAGTGCTCGAGCACCGCTCGGTCCAACTGGCCGGCGCCGCCAATGTGGGGATGCTGTTCGCTCAGGAACCGAGAGAGGTAGCGCACCGACCGGACGTCGATGCCGACGGAGAAGAACGCCTTGCCCGTGAAGTCCAGAACAGCTCCATTCGGGCGAGACGGTACGCGACCCGAACTCCAACGTGCGACAGGTGCGACGGTTCGCACGACCCCGGAGAAGCACCGGCAAGACGTTCCTCGCCCTCGCCGCGGGCCTCGAGCAGGTCGTCGAGCACGCCGGCTACCGGCGCCTCAGCGTCTACCGCCCGCTGGTCGCCGTCGGCCGCCAGGAGGTCGGGTACCTGCCAGGCGACCTCGACGAGAAGCTGTCGCCCTGGATGGCGGCGGTGCACGACAACCTCTACTCGCTGTTCCGCCGCGACGCGGACAGCCCGTTCAGCTCCGGGCCCATGGGGGACAGCGGCCACGTCCAGCGGATGGTGGACGCCCTCCTCGACCGCGGGCAGCTCGAGATGGCCGCGATCACCTACCTGCGCGGCCGGTCGATCACCGACGAGTACGTGATCGTCGACGAGGCCCAGAACCTCGAGCTGCCCACCCTCAAGGTGATCCTGACCCGGATGGCCGCCGGCTCGAAGGTGATCTTCTGCGGCGACCTCTCGCAGGTCGACAACCCCTACATCTCCCCCCACGGCGGCATGGCCGCGCTGATCGAGAAGCTGAAGGGGACCGCGCTGTTCGGCCACGTCACGATGGCGAAGGGCGTGCGCTCGCCCCTCGCGGAGCTGGCGGCCACGACGTTCTAGGACTAGTCGATCATGGCCATGTGGAACCCCTCGAACGGATCATGGTGCGGTAGGCCAACCCGCCTCATCATCCATACGACGTGGGCGGTCACGAGGCAGATCCGCTCCGACGCGCAGGAGAGCGGGTGCGGTGCTGAGGGTGGACGGAGCGGTGGAGGAGCGCGACCCGGTCGTGCTCCATGCGCCGGACCACGGGGCCGACGCGCGCGCGACGGCCGTCCTCACCGTACTCGGCGGGGTCTCGGCTAGGACCGTCGCCGACCGCTACGACATCCCCGTCAGCCTCCTCGACCGCTGGGTGTCCGACTTCCTGGCGGCGGGGCGGTCCGCCATGGCCGACGAGCACCCCGAGGGCGATGCGCGGGCGCGCCACGACCGCTACCTGAGCCTCGTGGCCCACGAGCTGCGCTCGCCCCTCGCCATGCTGCAGGGCTGGGCGGACCTCCTGGGCGCCGACCCCGAGGACCGCGACGTGGTGGCGCACGCGGTGTCCGGCATCGGCTCGAACGTCGCGCGCCTCCGCCGGCTGGTGGACGACGCCCTCGACGCCGCGTCCGTCGCCCAGGGTCGCCTGGACCTCCGCCTGGTGACCACCCCCCTCGCCCCGATCGTGCGCCAGGTCCTCGGGGCGAGGGCCGACCACGTCCCCGACCTCGTCGTCGACGACGACGTCGTCGTGCGGATCGATCCCGATCGCATCGGGCAGGTGCTCGACAACCTGATCGACAACGCCCGCAAGCACGGCGACGGGGTCACCGCGGTCCACGTCGGCCGCGCCGGCGACGACGCGGAGATCAGCGTCCACTCCCCCGGTCAGGGCATCGACGAGGACGTCGCCAGCCGGATGTTCGAGCCGTTCGAGCGCGGGTCGAGCGCCACGGACGGCGTCGGCCTGGGCCTGTTCGTGTGCCGGTCCCTGGTCACCGCCCACGGCGGTCGCATCGGCGTGCGCAGCGACCTCGCCGGCAACCGCTTCTGGGTCCGCCTGCCCGTCGCGGGGTGACGCCACCGGCGTCGACGCGGCTCAGGTGACGTCGAAGGGCGGCGGCCGCTCCCCGGTCAGGACGTACGTGGCCTGCCGGGCGATCTCGACGCCGTGGTCGGCGATCCGCTCGTAGTACCGGGCGATGAGCGCGAGGCTGACGGACTCCTCGACCGACTGGGTGCCGGTGTAGAGGTCGGTCAGCAGCACCTTCTGGAGCAGGTCGACCTGGTCGTCGTCGCGCTCGAGCTCGTTCGCGGCCAGGGCGTCGTGGGCACGCCAGGCCTCGAGGCCCTCGCTGAACAGGGCGTGGCTGACGTCGCCGAGCTGCTGCACGGTCTCGCGCAGCTTCGCCGGCAGCGACGGGGGGTGGATCCAGCGCAGGGACTCGCCGACGTGGCGCAGGAGGTCGCCGGACCGCGAGACGTCCTGGATGCACTTCAGGAGCGCCACCAGACGGCGGAGGTCCCCGGCCACCGGTGACTGCCGCGCGATCAGGGTGAACCCCCGCTCCTCCAGCCGCTCGCACGCGACGTCGACCGCGCGGTCGGCCGCGATCAGCTGGGCCGCCGTCTCGGCGTCGCCGGTCAGGAACGCCTCGGTCATCGGCGCGATGGCAGAGGCCACCTGTCGGCCCACGTCGAGGAGCGCGGCGTCGCAGGCCTCCAGCTCGGCGTCGAAGTCCACCCGCAGGCCACGCCGGTCGCGGCGCTCCTGCTCGAGCCCACGGAGGGGGTCCTGCGGGTCATCCTCCATCGGCGTCACCCTAGACGACCGCCCCGGTCGCGCTGCGATCCCGACCACACAGCCGACCACGCAGCCGACCGCACCGCCCGCCCGGTGCGTACGCTACGAGCCATGTCGCGGTCATGGCGCCTCATCGCCCGGCGGAGCGCCCCGTTCCTGCTGGAGCCGGACTGGACGCGCCCGCTGCTCGAGTGGGACGACCCGTCGCTGGTCGAGGTCGCGCGGGGCACCCACCGCCACGTCGTGCGCTTCCTGGCCGCGAACCACAAGATCTACGCGCTGAAGGAGCTGCCCGGGACCGACGCGATGCGGGAGTACCGGCTGCTCGGCGCGATGGCCGAGGACGGGCTGCCCGTCGTCGAGCGGGTCGGCGTGGTCCAGCGCGACGAGCTCGATGACGTCCTCATCACCCGGTTCCTCGACTTCAGCCTTCCCTACCGCCACCTGTTCAGCCAGAGCTGGGGGACGCTCACCGGCACCTCCGAGGTGACCGAGCGGCTCCTCGACGCCCTCGGCCTGCTGCTCGTCCGGATGCACCTGCTGGGCTACTACTGGGGCGACTGCTCGCTGAACAACACGCTGCTCAAGCGCGACGGCGGGGCGCTCGCCGCGTACGTGGTCGATGTGGAGACCGGGGAGCACCACCCGAGCCTGACCGACGGCCAGCGCCGCTCGGACCTCGAGATCACCGAGCTCAACGTCGCCGGCGGCCTGATGGACGTCCAGGCCGAGCTCGGCATCGCCGACGGGATGGATCCCCTCGCCATCGCCACCGAGCTCCGCCGCCGCTACGACCGGCTGTGGGAGGAGCTCCGCAGGGAGGAGGTCGTGCCGATGGGGGAGCGGTTCCGCATCGACCAGCGGATCCGCCGGCTGAACGACCTCGGCTTCCACGTCAACGAGGTGGAGATCGAGCCCATCCCCGGCACCGAGAACGGGCTGATGCGGCTGCGGGCGAGCGTCAGCGAGCAGGGTCACCACAGCCGGCGGCTGCTCGAGCTGACCGGGCTGCGCGCCCAGGAGAACCAGGCGAGGCTGCTCTTGAACGACCTGGCGAGCTTCCGGTCGTGGGTCGAGAGCGTCGAGGGCAGGCCCATGCCCCAGACCGTCGCCGCGTACCGGTGGCTGGCGGAGGTGTTCGAGCCGACCGTCGCGGCGATCCCCGAGCACCTGACCGACCGCTTCGAGCCCGTCGAGGTGTTCCTCGACATGCTGCGGCACAAGTGGCTGCTGTCCGAGCGCGCCGGCGCTGACGTGGGGCTGGGGGAGGCGGTCCGCGACTACCTGGACTCGGTGCTGCCCGCGGCCCCCGCCGAGCGCGTCGTCATCGCGGACGAGGACGACCTCGACGAGGGCTGGATCGGGTACGGCTGATCAGCTCGCCCTGGCGTCAGCTGGCCTTGGAGACGTGGCGGTCCTCGACGTAGGCGGCCAGGTCGTCGGCTGGCACGCGCCAGCACCGGCCGATCTTCGTCGCGCCGATCTCGCGGCTGGAGATGAGCCGGTAGACCGTCATCTCCGACACGCGCAGGTAGTCGGCGACCTCGGCGACGGTGAGCAGCGGGCGGCCGAGCGCCGTGGTCCGCGCGGGGTCAGCCTGGGGGAGGGGAAGTGCTGACATCGGGAATTCCTCTCGTGTGATCTCGAACATCCGTTCTACCACGGAAGTCAAGCACGGGGGTGTGACATGCGCCGGTCCGCGGTGGCCGCCACGGCCTCCCCGCGGGCGGTGTCGACGCCCCGGAGGAGCACCATGCCGACCACGAAGAAGCCGCCGATCACCAGGACGGCTGGGCGGCTCGACGCGAACAGCGCGACGCTCGCGGCGAACACCAGCGGTGAGAGGAACGACGCGAACTTGCTGAGGATGGAGAAGAAGCCGAAGAACTCGCCGCTCCGGCGGTCCGGGATCAACCGCGCGTAGAGCGACCGGCTGAGGGCCTGGCTGCCGCCCTGGGACACCGCGACCAGCCAGGCGAGCGCCCAGAACTCGGCGACCGAGTCGAGGGCGAAGCCCCACACGGCCACGACGACGTAGGCCCAGAGGCTCAGCAGGATCGCCGACCGCGTCGTCATCCGGTCGGCCAGTCGGGCGCAGAGCCGACCGAGCACCGTGACGGCCAGGGCGCCGGCGACCAGCTGGACCGCGACGAGCGCGCCCAGGATCACGGCGCGGTCGGCCGAGCGCTCGGCGGGCAGCACCTCCGCGGCGGTGACGACCTCCGCGCCGCCGACCACGACCAGCTCGTGGGCGCCGATGTCGGCGACCTCGACCGCCTCCACCTCGCCCGCGTGGACCGCCGGCCCCTCGGCGTCGAGCACGACCGGGTCGCCGCCGTCGACGAGCGGCGCCCCGTCCAGCCGCAGGGGGAGCTCGCCCCGGTCCGGGCCGGCGGTGTAGGTCAGCTCGACGGACTGGCCGGTCCAGCGCAGGACCGCGTCACCGCCGTCGGCCACGACGTCGGGCATCGATCCCGCGGCGGCGATCGGCGGACCCGGCGTGCCGGTGACGTCGGCGGGGCCGAGCAGCCGCAGGCCGATGCCGGTGACGGGCAGCAGGACGATGTTGGCGACCACGAAGGCGGTCAGGACGCGGCGTCGGCGCCGGGGGACCGTCGGGTCGGGCAGGGCGCCGAACACCATCGCGTACGGCCCGCCGACGAACTGCACGAGCAGGATCGCGAGGGTCAGCTGGATCGGGTCGAACCCCAGCTCCACCCCGTAGATCGCGGCGGTCGCGATGACCACGTTGATCGCGTCGTTGTAGATCAGGAACGCGAAGAGGAACCGCCGCAGGTCGGGGAACCGCCCGAGGCTGCGCAGGGTCCGCACGGTGTCGCGGAAACCCGCCGCCACGGCCGAGCCGGCGCGGCGGACCCCCTCGCCCGGGGGCTCGGGCACGTGGCGGACGAGCGGGGTCGTGAACACCGCCCACCACACCGCGACGCTGAGCAGGCTGAGCCGGAACCCGAGGTCGTCCTCGGGCAGCAGGAGGATGGCGACGGCGTTGGCGGCCAGCAGGATCCCCCCGCCGAGGTACCCCCAGGCGTACCCGCGCGCGGAGATGCGGTCCAGGTCCGCCGGCCGGGCGACGTGGGGCAGGAGCGCGTCGTAGAAGACCAGCGAGCCCCCGAAGCCGATCCGCCCGATGCCGAACAGCACCGACGCGAGCAGCCAGTCGCCGACCCCCACCCCGACCAGGCCCGCGGTCGCGACGATCCCGACCGCGGCGAAGCCGAGGAGGAACCGCTTCCGCGTCCCCGCGACGTCGGCGATCCCGCCGAGGACGGGGGACAGGACCGCGACCACGAGCACGGACGCCGACAGCGTGAGGGAGTAGTACTGCGTCGCGGTCGCCGCCGAGGGCAGCGTCGCGCCCGCCACCGACGAGTAGTACACCGGCAGGACCGCGGCCAGGATCGTCGTGGCGAACGCCGAGTTCGCCCAGTCGTAGGTGACCCACGCGCGGACGCGACGGCGGTAGGCCGGATCGACCACGGTCGCCGGGCGACCGCGGCTCGTCGGCCGATCGCTCACGCCCACGGGGGAGCAGGCTAGTGCAGACCGCGGTGTCCGAGGTGGTTGACCGGCCGGTTCGGACATCGTTCACTTCCCGCCCGTGGCCACGACACCCGCCGTTCCGCGGCCCCGCGCACCGTCTGAGCCCGTGGGTGGACGAGCGATCGCCGCAGCGGGCGGCAGCGGCGGCGCCCTCCGCTTCGTGGCGATCGGCGACTCCCTGACCGAGGGGAAGGGCGATGTCCACCCCGACGGCACCCCGCGGGGCTTCGCCGACCTGCTCGCGGCCAGCCTCCGCCAGGTCCATCCCCGCGCGGTCTACGCGAACCTCGCCCGGCCGAGCGTCCGGGCCGCCGAGGTGCTCGGCGACCAGGTGCCGCACGCCGTCGACTCGCGCCCGGACCTGGTCACCGCCGTCGCCGGCGTGAACGACGTCATCGCGCTCCGGGTCCCCGCCGCCGCGGTCGCCGTCCGCCTGGACGAGATCATCGGGGGTCTGCGGGCCGGCGCGCCGGACGCGACGATCGTGACCGCGACCCTGCCGGACCTCGGGCACCTCAGCTGGGTCGCCGCGCGCTGGCGGAGCCGTCTGGAGCGGCTGAACGCGGCGACCGTCGCGGCGGCGGCCCGCCACGGCGCGCTGGTGGTCGACCTGTGGAACGCGGCGCCGCTGACCCGCGAGGAGCTCGCGCTCGACCGCGTCCACCCCTCCCCGCTCGGCCACCTCCGCATCGCCCGGGCCTTCGCCCGCACCCTGGACCTGCCCGCCCCGGCGCCGGCCTACCTCTCCACCGCCCCGCGCCTGGCCCAGCTGCAGCGGGTCTACCGCACCGCGGTGGTCGCCCCCCGGTTCGTCGCCAAGCGCATGGCCCGCCGGGCGCTCATCGCCGGCCAGCCCCCCAAGCGCCCCGACCTCGCCGAGATCTGACCGGACGGGCCCGCGGCGGTCAGTGCACGCGGCGGAGGACGTCGGCCGCCTGCTCGGAGATCTCCTCGGCGTCCCCGCAGTCGCCGCACACGACGTACCAGCGCGACCGCCACGCCGCCGGGGTCCGTCGCCCGGCGACGGTGAGCGCGGTCCGCTGCCCCGCCAGGAAGCACCGCGTCGTGCGGCGGCAGCGGCCGCAGCGTGTGGGACCCAACCGGCACATCTGGTCGGCATCGGTCAGCGTCACGGCGCGGGTGGAGATCGAGATCACGTCGGCCCCTCGTGGGTGGCACCCGCCTGGTGCGGGCGGCGTGGGTGTCCAACCGCACCGCACGTGCCCGATCGTCCGGGCCCCTGCGGATGACACCGATCGGTAAGGGCCCCGGGCCGTGGACGGGCGCGGCTCGTCAGAGCCACTCGTTGCGGTGCAGGCGCCAGTAGAGGTAGCCGGAGGTCGACGCGATGATCGCCAGCAGGAGGAGGAAGCCCTCCAGCTCCCCCTCGAGCGGCACGCCGGTGTTCATGCCCCAGATCCCCCCGATGATCGTCGGGACCAGGGCGATCGCGGCCCAGGCGGAGATCTTGCGCTGGTCCTGGTTCTCCTGCAGCCCGATGAGGGCGAGGTTGGCCTGCAGCGCGCCGTTGAGCAGCTCGCGGAAGTTGTCGGACCGCTCGTGGACCAGGCGGGCGTGGTCGGCGACGTCGCGGAAGTACGCCGTGAGGTCGCGGTGGACCCCTGCGACCCGCCCCCTCGACAGGTCGTCGAGGGGCATCAGCAGGCTCGAGGTGGCCCGCTGGAAGTCGAGCACCTCCCGCATCAGCGCGTAGATGCGCTCGGTCGGCGGCTGGGCTTCGGCGTCGAAGACGGCGCGCTCGATCTCCTGGATGTCGCGCTCGAGGCCGCTGATCACGGGGACGTACGCGTCGACGACGAGGTCGGCCACCGCGTAGAGCACGGCCGCGGGGCCGAGGGCGCACAGCTCGGGGTCGAGCTGGAGGCGCCGCTCCACCTCGTCGAGCGGACCCACGTCGCCGTGGCGGACGGTGATGGCGAAGTCCGGCCCCTGGAAGACGTGGACCTCGCCCAGCGCGATCGTCTCCGAGGCGTCGTCGTACACCGCGGGCTTCAGCACCATGAACGTGGTGTCGCCGTAGCGCTCGAGCTTCGGGCGCTGGTGGGCGAGCACGGCGTCCTCCACGGCCAGCTCGGGCAGGCCGAACGCCTCGACCAGCCGTCGGACCTCCCCGTCCTCCGGACCGGACATGCGGATCCACACGAAGTCGGCGCCATCGCGAGCTGCCAGCGCGTCCTCGATGCCGGAACCGCCGCCGGCCTCGCCACCGTCGCGGTAGGCGCTCCACCCGATCAGCACCGCAGCCCTCTCCTCGTGTGTCGTCTCGTGTGTCGTCTCGTGACCGAACCCTCGCCCCCTACCCGCCCGGTGGGCTGGCTATCCTCGCCAGCCGATGCCCCGCGACCCCCAGACCCTCGTCACCACCGCCGACACCCGCCCCTCCACCGACGGCCCGGCGGTGCGCACGATCACCATGTCGCGCCCCGAGGCGCGCAACGCGATGAGCACGGCGCTGCTGGCCCAGCTGCTCGACGCGGTGGCCGACGCCGTCGCCGACGACGCGGTCGGCGTGATCGTGATCGCCGGCGACGCGGGCCACTTCTCCGGCGGCGCTGACCTGAAGGAGCCGCTCGACGTCACCGGCGAGGCGCGCCGCATGGAGCTGTTCGGCCACGTGTACCAGGCCGTCGCCACCTGCCCGAAGGCCACCATCGCCGCGCTGCAGGGGGCTTGCGTCGGGGGAGGGGCGGAGGTCGCCGTCGCCACCGACATCCGCGTCGCCGCGCGGGACACGCGGATCCGGTTCCCCGGCGCGGCGGTGGGCTACCCGGTCGGGCCGGCGAAGCTCGTGGGGCTGGTCGGCCTGGGGCAGGCGAAGGACCTCGTCCTCACCTCGAAGACCATCGACGCGGTCGAGGCGCACCGCATCGGGATCGTGCAGCGGTTGGCCGACGGCGACCCGCTGCCCCTCGCCCACGAGGTCGCGGCGGCCGTGGCGTCGAACCACTCCCACACCGTCACCTACCTCAAGGCGCAGTTCGACCGCTTCAGCGGGCTCGGGGACCGGGTGGCGGCGGAGAACGACGCGCTGCACGCCCTGGCAGAGGCCGGCGGGGACTACACGGCGCTGACCGCGCCGAACCCGAAGACGTCGTCGGGCTGGTCGGCGACGGCGTGGACGCACCGCTGACCGACCGCGTCCGCGCGGTTCGGGGGTCACCGGCCGCGGGGTAGCCTCCCCGCATGTCCAAGCCCGAACGGAACCTCGCCCTCGAGCTCGTCCGCGCCACCGAGGCCGCCGCGATCGCCGCCGGCCGCTGGATGGGGCGCAACCGCAAGGAGGACGGTGACCAGGCGGCCGTCGACGCGATGCGGAAGATGCTGACCACCGTCGACATGGACGGCGTCGTCGTCATCGGGGAGGGGGAGAAGGACGAGGCGCCCATGCTGTGCAACGGCGAGCGGGTCGGGTCGGGGGAGGGGCCCGAGACCGACATCGCCGTCGACCCGATCGACGGCACCCGCCTGCTGGCAGAGGGTCGGCCGGGCTCGCTGGCCGTGCTGGCGATGGCGCCGCGAGGGACGATGTTCGACCCGGGCCCGATGGTCTACATGGACAAGTGGGTGGTGGGCGCGGACGCGAAGGGCGTGATCGACATCGACGCGCCGACCGAGCGCAACCTGGAGGCCATCGCGAAGGCGAAGGGCAAGAAGGTCAGCGACATGACGGTCATCATGCTGGACCGCGAGCGGCACGCCGACGCCGCGCAGGCGGTGCGGGAGTCCGGCGCCCGGCTGCGCCTGATCATGGACGGCGACATCGCCGGCGGGCTGCTCGCCGCGCTGCCGGACCGGAGCGTCGACGTGTCGATCGGCATCGGCGGGACCCCGGAGGGCGTCACGACCGCCTGCGCGCTGCGGGCCTTGGACGGCGAGATGGTCGGCCGGCTGTGGGCGCGCAACGACACCGAGCGCGCCGCCGCGCGGGAGCAGGGCTACGACCTCGACGAGGTGCTGACCACCGAGCGGCTGGTCGCCAGCCCCGACACCTTCTTCGTCTGCACCGGCGTCACCCCCGGCGACCTCGTCGACGGCGTGAACTACACCGGGCACGGCGTGGTCACCCACTCCCTCTGCATGCGCGGGAAGTCCGGCACCGTCCGCTACATCCGCGCCGACCACACCGTCACCAAGCTCCGAGAGCTCGGGGCCCAGGGCGCCTGAACCCCTCCCGCAGGGCCCCTCGAGCCCCTCCCGCCCCTCGAGCCGCACCCCCACTTGTACGGATTGACCACTGACGGCCTGTGGGGAGGTCCGAGGTGTGGTCGATCCGTGCGATCTGCGACGGAGCGGACCCTCCTGACCAGGTCATGTCGCGCGGGGTGAACTCAGACCACGCACTGGAGTGGTCGATGTGTGCGGCGGAGGGGTAGCGCGGCCACGAGGACCGCCGGTCCCACCAGGCCGGGCTCAGACCCCCAGGGTCCGGAGCGGCCGGCGTCGGACCGGCTGCGGGGGCAGGGGAGGGCGGACGAGCGCGCCGCGCGCGATCAGGTTGTGGCGGTGCCGGCGGGTCCGGTGGATGAACGCCGACACCTCGTCGGCCTCCCGCAGCATCTGGTGGACGACCGTGATGACCATGTACCCGGGGACCTGCAGCGCGAGGCGCCGCGTGGAGTCCGCGACGAACCGGGCCTGGTGCCACTCCCTGCCGAAGTACTCGATGATCAGGGCCGCTGACAGGAAGACGAAGTCCGCCCGGAAACCCTCGTGGACGACGACCTGGCAGTCCGGCAGGGGACCACGCCCCCGGAAGAGCAGGTCGAAGGCCCGGCGTTCGCCCTCGCTCTCGCAGTCGAAGTCCCCGGCGGCCTCCATCGCGAGCAGCCGCGAGGCCCCGTGCGAGTCCAGGGCTGCCCAGCGGTCCACCAGGGAGGGGACGTCGAGCCGCAGGTGGGACCGGGTGGCGTCGACCGCGGTGCGGACCGTCGCGTCGGGGAGGTCCCGCCCAGCCCGGTCGGCCAGGCACTCGGCGGGGCCGAGGACGCGGAGCTCGTCGACCACCCCGACCTCGACGCGGTCCCACGTCGTGCGGACCACGTCGAACGGCGGATCGTCCAGCCTGACCCGCCGGTCCCTGTTGACCGCGACGCGCGGCCGCTCCTCGGGGACCGGGATACCGCGCAGCTCGAGGCCGGGGGCGTCGGTCAACGCCGCGGGCATCGCGGGGCGCGCGTTCCGGCCGCGCAGGCCGTCCAGGTAGATCTGCGGCACGGCCAGCTCCTGCAGCCGGGAGCATGGGCCGTCGGCCAGCCGGTAGAGACCGGGGGCGAGCCGTTCCAGCACGCCCCGTCGGCATGCCGCGGCGACGGCGAAGCGGTCGATGCCGACCTTCTCCGCCGCGCTCAGGGTGATGAGCCCGAAGGGCTGGGAGGCGGCGAGGGCCACGAGCTGATGTTCGATCACCTCCCGACCCTCACCCATGCGGTCGGTGGGGCGCGGACCGATCTCCGTCAGCTTGTGGACAACCCCGGCTGCGACGCACGGATCGGCCACCACGTGTGCGCACAGCGAACGCACGGCCGCCGTCACCCGCCGTCGTGCGGGGTCGACACCACGGATCGACCACGCCGGGGCTCCTCCTACCCCTCCCAGGTGGTCGATCCGTGCGGTCTGGGCCGGGGGCCGTGCGGTCTGGGCCGGGGGCCGTGCGGTCCGGGACAGGGGCGTGCCGGCGGCGAGACCGGACGGGGTCGGACGAGACGGACATCTGGCGTCCACCCGGGTGGGGTAGACCTGTCGGCATGGACCACCTCGATCCGCTCGCGCCGTTCCCGCCGGCCCCCGACGGGGCGCGCTACGGCGACCGGGAGCTCTCCCAGCTGGCGTTCAACGCGCGGGTCCTGGCGCTCAGCCTGGACGGGTCCCTCCCCCTCCTCGAGCGCGTGAAGTTCTGCGCGATCTACTCCTCCAACACCGACGAGTGGGTGCAGAAGCGCCTGGACCTCCTCCGCCAGGACGCCGACCTCGGGGCGGACGCGCGCGGGTGGCTGAGCGCGGCCGGGCTGCTCGGGGCGATCCGGTCGATCCTGGCCGACGTCGCCGGGCGGCAGGCCGCGATCGTGGCCGAGGTCCTGATGCCGGCCCTCGCGGGCGAGGGGATCCACATCCTCGGCTGGGACGACCTTGACGACGCCGACCGCGCCCACTGCGTGCAGGTGTTCGACGAGCGGATGTTCCCGCTCCTCACCCCGCTCGCGATCGACCCGGGGCGGCCGTTCCCGCACATCTCCACGCTCTCGCTCAACCTCGCGGTCCGGGTGCGGCTGACCGACGGCCGCCGGTCCCTGGCACGCGTCAAGATCCCCCACCAGCTCGACCGGTTCGTCCGGCTGCCCGACGGCGACGGCAGCCAGCGGCTGGTCCCGACCGAGCAGGTGATCGCGGCCGGGCTGCACCGGCTGTTCCCCTCGGTGGAGGTGCTCGAGCACGGGCTGTTCCGCGTGACCCGCCACGCCCACCAGGCCTTCGCGGAGGAGGAGGCCGACGACCTGCTCGAGACGATCGAGTCCGGCCTCCTCGAGCGGCGGTTCGGCAAGGTGGTGCGGGTCGAGGCGGCCGCCGACTGCCCGCGGGACCTCCTCGAGCCGTTCCTCGAGGAGCTCGAGGTCCCCGACGAGGCCGTCGTCACCGTGCCGGGACTGCTCGACCTGGTCGGGCTCTGGCAGATCGCCAACCTGGACCGGCCGGAGCTCGCCCTGCCGCGCTGGACCCCCCAGGTGCCCTCGGCGCTCGCCTCGGAGGACCCCTGGTCCCGGATCCGCGCCGGCGACGTGATGGTCCACCACCCCTACGACAGCTTCTCCCAGACGACGCAGGCCTTCATCGAGCGGGCGGCGGACGACCCGAAGGTCGTCGCGATCAAGCTGACGATCTACCGGACGACGTCGACGGACTCCCCGATCATCGACGCGCTCGTCCGCGCGGCGGAGGCGGGCAAGCAGACCGTCGCCCTCGTCGAGCTCAAGGCACGCTTCGACGAGGAGGCGAACATCCGACGGGCCAGGAACCTCGAGTCCGCGGGCGTGCACGTGGTGTACGGCCTCATCGGCCTGAAGACCCACACCAAGACCTGCCTGGTGGTCCGCGAGGAGGGGGACCGACTGCGCCGCTACGCCCACGTCGGGACCGGCAACTACAACCCGGCCACCGCCCGGATCTACGAGGACGTCGGCGTGTTCACCACCGATCCCGACGTCTGTGATGACCTGACCCACCTGTTCAACATGCTGACGGGGTACTCCGCCGCAGACGACTACCGCCGCCTCCTCGTCGCGCCCACCACCATGCGGCGGGCGCTGCTCGACCGGATCAGGCGCGAGACGGCCGCCGGAGCCGACGGACGGATCATCATCAAGTGCAACAACCTGGTCGACCGCCAGATCATCGACAGCCTCTACGAGGCGTCCCGGGCCGGGGTGGAGATCGACCTGATCGTCCGCTCGATGTGCGCGGTGCTGCCCGGCGTCGAGGGGCTCAGCGAGACCATCCGGGTGCGGTCGGTCGTCGGCCGCTTCCTCGAGCACAGCCGGATCCTGCGGTTCGGCCGTCCCGAGCGCGACCTCGACTACCTGATCGGCTCGGCCGACATGATGTCGCGCAACCTCGACCGGCGGGTCGAGGCGATGCTGCCGGTCACCGACCCGGCCGGGCGCGCGCAGCTGCAGCAGATCCTCGACGTGCTGCTGGCCGACGAGGCGCTCGCCTGGACCCTCGACCGGCGCGGCCGCTGGCACCGCGTCGACGGCGACCCGGCCACCGACAGCCACGCGGTCCTCCAGCAGCTGGCCGTCGACCGGGCCGTCGCCAGCTGAGGGGGACGGGCCCCGGGGGTCAGGCCGGCAGGTGCCCGGTGGCCTTGGCCAGGTGGGTCAGGACCGCGTCGCCGACGACCTCCGGCTCCTCGAGGATCGCCCCGTGGGAGGTGTCCGGGACGACCAGCAGCTCGGCCTGGGGGAGCCCCTCCACCATCTCCTCGGCCACGGCCCGCGGGGTGAACGGGTCGGTGTCCCCGCTGATGACGAGCGTCGGGACGTCGAGGTCGCCGAGCACGTCGCCCGGGTCGTGGCGGTGCATCGCCTCCAGCGCGGCGATGAAGTACTCGCCCGTGAGGGTGACCGCGTGCGCCTCGTAGCTCGCCACGATGTCGTCCGGGGTGCGTGCGCTGAACGCCGTCGCCGCACGTCCCAGCGGCAGGAACGGCACGGTCCGCCAGACGGTCCGCCACACCGCGGTGCCCATCTGGCCGCGGAGGGGGCGGAGGAGGCGGATCAGCTGGGTCATCGCCGGCTCGATCAGCCAGCCCTGCCCGTACATCCCGCGGGTCGGCGAGCGGTACGCCCCGGTGATCGAGGTCATGGAGGTCACCCGGTCCGGGATCCTGCGGGCCACCTCGACCATCACCTGGCCCCCCATCGAGTGGCCAATGAGGTTGACCTCGTGGACGCCGGCCGCGTGGAGCACGTCGAGGACGTCCTCGGCGTAGCGCTCGACGGTCATCGACCGGTCGTCCGGCCACTCCGGTGCCGTCGAGGTGGCGATGCCCCGGTAGTGCAGCATCACCACGCGGTAGCCGGCCGCGACGAGCTGCGGGGTCAGGTGGTGCCACCAGGTGTCGGGGCAGAGGAACCCGCTCAGCAGCGCGACGGTCGGACCGGGCGGCAGGTCGTCGTCCCGCAGGACCCGGAACGCGATCCGCGCCCCGTCCGCGGTCGTGACCGTCCGGTCCTTGGCCCAGTACACGCCGGGCGAGATCTGCGGGTGCGGCATCCGGTCAGCGTGCCACGCACGGGCCGGCACCTCCACCGGGTGGGGTCAGCGCAGGGAGCGGGGGAGGGGACGGGACCCGGTGGCGACGAAGCTGCCCTCCTCGGCGATGTTCACCGCGTGGTCGCCGATGCGCTCGAGGTGGCGGCAGGCGAGCACCATCCGGACCGCCCACCCGGTCTGGGCGCGCCCCGCGGCGGCGTGGTCGATCAGCCGGCCGGTCAACCCGTCGTGGAGCAGGTCGATCTGGTCCTCGACCTCGCCGACCAGCTCCACGGTCCGGCGGCGCTGCCCGAAGGAGTCGAGGCCGGTGCGGACGGCCCGCTCGGCCCGACGCCCGAGCTCGTGCATCTGGGCCACCAGCTCCGGCGCCTCGCCGCCTGCGCCGGCCAGGTCGCGGCCGAGGCGGGCGATGTTCACGCAGCCGTCGCCGATCCGCTCGACCTCGATGAGCACGCGCTGGAGGCTCAGGAGCAGGCGGAGGTCGTCCGCGACGGGGGCCTGCAGGGTCACCAGCCCGCGGAGGTCCTCCTCCAGCCCGTGCGCGGTCACGTCGACCTCGTCGTCGACGGCGAGCACCTCGGCGGCGAGCTCGGGGGAGGCCTGCTCGAGCGCCGACATCGCCACCCCGACGAGGTGCTGGGTGCGACGGCCCAGCAGGAGGATCCCGTCCTCCAGATCACGCATCGCGGACCGGAAGTCGAGCCGCAGCATCCGCGCCGTGCTCATGCGGTCAACCCTCCTCCCTGCGTGGCGATGCTACCCGTCGATCTTGCCCTCCCCCCATGGAGCACGGCAGGATCCTCCGCACGTTGAACGCCGACGGTCCGGACGGTGAACCCGTCGTGAAATCACCGCGGGGCGGCGCTGCGCACCGCATCGTCCCCGACGACCGGCCGTACCCTGACGGATCGATGCCGAAGATCATGGTCGTCGAGGACGAGCCCGCAATCGTCGATGCGCTCGAGTACGGGTTGAGCGCCGAGGGGTTCGACGTCGTCGCGGTGTCCGACGGTCGCGAGAGCCTCGAGGTGTTCGACCGGGAGCGCCCCGACCTGGTGCTGCTCGACCTGATGCTGCCGGGGATGAGCGGGACGGAGGTCTGCAAGCACCTGCGGGCCACCTCGGCGGTGCCGGTGATCATGCTGACCGCCCGGGACTCCGAGATCGACAAGGTCGTCGGGCTCGAGCTGGGCGCTGACGACTACATCACGAAGCCGTTCAGCATGCGCGAGCTGGTCGCCCGGGTGCGGGCGGTGCTCCGCCGCGGCGGCGACTGGGACGTGCCGGACCTGGACGCCCCGCTCGAGGTCCGCGGGGTCCGCATGGACCCCGAGCGGCACGAGGTCACCGTCCGCGGGCAGCTGGTCGACCTGCCCCCGAAGGAGTTCGCGCTCCTCGAGCTGCTGATCCGCAACGCCGGTCGGGTCATGACGCGCGACCTGATCATCGACCGCATCTGGGGTGCCGACTACGTGGGCGACACGAAGACGCTCGACGTCCACATCAAGCGGATCCGCGGCCGGATCGAGCACGATCCGCACACCCCCGAGCTGATCGTCACCGTCCGCGGCGTCGGCTACAAGTTCGCCGACTCCGGGGAGTCCCGCGCGACGCGAGGTCGCGACCTCCCGGGACGGAGCTGAGCCACCCGGAGGGTGACGACGTCCTCCGGTCGGCGGAGCCGACGGTGGTGCACGATGGGCCACCATGCTGAGGAGCACCCGGGTCACCGTGGGCGTCCTGGCCGCCGTGGCGGCTCTGGTCGGCGCGCTGCTGTCCGATCGCGTGATCTTCGCCGTCATCGCCATGGCGGTGGTCGGGTTGGTCGTGGAGGCCCGCCTCGCCCGCACCGAATCGGCGCGGCTCGAGCGGATCGCGGATCGCGTGGTGGCGTTCGCCTCCGAACCGGACCGGCCCGCGCCGCTCGAGCTCGAGGGCGGGGGCGAGTGGCAGCGGCTGGTGGCGGCCCTGAACGACGTCGCCCGGGTGCTGCGGGGGCGCTTCGACGCGCTGCGGGCCGAGCGCCAGCGGGTGGAGCGGCTGCTCGACGCGATCCCCACGGCGGTGCTGCTGTTCGCCGACGAGCAGCTCGTCTACGCGAACCCCGCCGCGGCGGACCAGTTCGAGCTCGGCCAGCTGGTCGACCCCCAGGGGCTGAGCCCGGTGCGCGCGCTGGGGGTGCCGTCCCTGCAGGCGGCGGTGCAGGAGGCCGAGGAGACCGGCGAGGACGTGACGGTGACCGCCCGTCGCGACGACCGGGAGCTGCTGGCCCGCGCCACCCGCATCGGGGAGACCGAGACCGCGCTGATCGTGACGGACCTGACCAGCCTCGCCCGCGTCGAGGAGATGCGGCGTGACTTCGTGGCGAACGCCTCCCACGAGCTCAAGACGCCCGTCACCGGGATCCAGGCGCTCGCCGACTCCCTCGCCATGGCCATGGACCGCGACCCGGACCGGGCGCGCGGGATGGTGGACCGGATCCAGAAGGAGGCGACGCGGCTCGCCCAGCTGGTCCGCGACCTGCTCGACCTGACGCGCCTCGAGGAGGGGGCGGACGGCCGTCCGCGGGAGCGGGTCGACCTGACGGCCCTGTGCGCCGCGCAGATCGACCGCCTGCGGGTCGTGGCCGAGCAGAAGTCGGTCGAGGTCGTCCTCGATGCGGAGGGGGAGGCGAGCGTCATCGGGATCCGCGAGGACCTCAAGCTGATCGTCGGCAACCTGATCCAGAACGCCATCCAGTACAACCACACCGACGGCACCGTCGAGGTCCGGGTCCGTCGGGGGCCGTCGGCGGCGACGATCGCGGTGGTCGACACCGGCATCGGGATCCCCGAGGCGGACCAGGCGCGGATCTTCGAACGCTTCTACCGGGTGGACAAGGCCCGCAGCCGCGAGGCCGGCGGCACCGGCCTGGGCCTCTCCCTCGTCCGCAACGCCGTCGAGCGCCACCGCGGCACGGTCACGGTCTCGAGCGTCCTCGGCGAGGGGTCGACGTTCACCCTCCGGATGCCGGTCGACGGCGGCGCCGCGTAGGTAGGCTCCCGCGGCGATGGACCCCGAGACCCCCGAGACCCCCCGCACCGGGCGGCCGCTCGACCGCGACAGCGGCAAGACGCTGCGGGCGCCCCACATCCTCGCCGCGCTGATGGCGACCTACGGCGGCGGGCACATCGAGCTCGACCACTCCTCCCCCTTCGAGCTGCTGATCGCCACGGTCCTGTCCGCGCAGTCGACGGACAAGAAGATCAACGAGATCACCGCGACGTTGTTCGTGAAGTACCCGACGCCGGAGGCCTACCTGGCCGTCGACGAGGAGGAGCTGCAGGACGACATCCGGGCCAGCGGGTTCTTCCGGCAGAAGGCCAAGTCGATCAGGGGGATCTGCCAGGCGCTGATCGAGGACTTCGACGGCGAGGTGCCGCTGTCGATGGCCGAGCTGGTGACCCTCCCCGGTGTGGCCCGCAAGACCGCGAACGTGGTGCTCGCCGGATCCGCCCCCGAGGCGCTGCTCGAGGATCCGGACGCCGGCATCGCGGTGGACACCCACGTGACGCGGCTGGCCAAGCGGTTCGGGTTCACCCGTCACGACGACCCGGTGAAGATCGAGCGGGACCTGATGCGCCTCTTCGACAAGGCCGACTACGGGCCGGCCAGCCTGGTCATCATCCTCCACGGGCGCCGGGTCTGCGATGCGCTCCGCCCACGGTGCGGCGCCTGCATCGTCGAGCCCCTGTGCCCGTCATCGCTGATCGCCGGACGCCGGGACAAGGCCCGGCAGGCGAAGGCCCTCGGCGCCATCGACTGATCCGCGGTGCGCCCGTGGGGCGACGGCGGTCGCTAGGTGCCCGTCGGGTCCTCGCGGCCGTCGCGTGCGAACAGCCGGGCGAGTCGGGTGAGGTCGTCCGCCGGCAGGGCTGCGGTGGCCGGCGCGGGGTCGCCGATGAGCCCGCGGCCCCAGATCAGGGCGGTCAGCGCCGACACCAGATCATCAGCCGCGGTCCCGTCGAGCTCGTCCTCCGCCTCGTCGACGAGCGCCTGGACCAGTGCCCGGCGGCGCTCGTCGAGCGCGGCGGCGACCGCCCGCGGCGGCGCGTCGCCGTCGTCTCGCGCGGCCAGCAGGACCTGGGCCGCACCGCGCCCTGCGGGGGTCGCGACGAGGGCGATCTCCGCGGCGACGAGCTCGTCCAGCCCACCGTCGAGGGGGACGCCCGCGAGCGCTCGGCCCACGACAGCGTCTCGCAGCGCGGTCCGGGACGGCCAGCGCGCGTAGACGGTGGTCTTGGGGACGCCGGCGCGCGCGGCGACGGCCTCCACCCCGACCCCGGTGACGCCGCGCTCCTCGAGGAGGGCGACGCCGCAGCGGAGGATCAGCTCGTCGAGTCGGGGGTCTCGGGGTCGTGGGGCCATATCGTTCCTGGTGTCGGGGTCCGGGTCGCGGGCCCTGGTCGCACGGTCGTGGTGACCGCGGTCGTGTGGTGACATGGTCGGCAGGACCGTCTGACCGGAGAGGGTCGTTCGCACCCCTCCGACCGGGACTGAAGACCCGACGAGCCGTTGCGCTACGGTGCGTCGGCATATGGCGGAGATGGAGTGGGAGTCCGCGCTGCTCGCACTGGCGGTCGAGCAGACGCGGGACGCGATCATCGCGACCGACGCCGAGGCGCGCATCACGTTCGTGAACGCGGCCTTCGAGCGGGTGAGCGGCTACACCCGCGACGAGGTCCTCGGGCGCAACCCCCGGCTGCTGCAGGCTCCCGAGCAGGATCCCGCGGTGTTCGCCGACATGTGGGCGGCGCTGTCCGCGGGGAACCCGTGGCGCGGCGAGCTGCTGAACCGCCACAAGACCGGCCGGGTGTACACCGACGTGGTCCGGATCACCCCCGTGCGGGACGATCGCGGGCAGCTGAGGGGCTACCTGTCGGTGCAGCTCGACGTCAGCCACATCCGGGAGGTCGAAGCCGACCTGGTGCTCGAGGCGCGCGTCCGCGCGCTCCTCGGCGAGGCCGTCCAGGCAGGCTTCGCCACCACCACGCTCGAGGAGGCGGCGCAGGCCGTGTGCGACGGCCTCGTCGATCTGCCCCGGATCGACATCGCCCACGTCCTCGCCTTCCTCGAGCACGACGTGGTGGTCGTCGCGAGCCGATCACCGGACGGCTTCCCCATGCAGGTCGGCCACCGCATCGACCCCGCGCGGGCGGCGGACGTCCGCAGGCGGACGGCGGCCGGCCCGTGGGGGGAGGTGGGCAGCCGCGCCCAGCCGCCCGCCCCGACCACCCACGTGGTTGAGGCCGTCGCCTTCGGGCCGATCCGCCACGGGGACGACGTGCTGGGCGCGCTGGTCGTGGGGACGCTCGACGCCGCCGCAGCCGGCGCGGTGGCGGACAAGATGCCGGCACTCGTCGGCTTCGGTGCCTCGACGAACCGGTTCCTCGTCGAGCGGATGGCGGCGCGGCGCCGGGCGGAGCGCGGCCGTCGACGCATGGACGACATCGTCGCGGGCGGGGCCTTCACCCCCGTGTTCCAGCCGATCGTCGACCTCACGTCCGGGTACGTCGTCGGCCACGAGGCGCTCACGCGGTTCGCCGACGCGACCCCTCCCGACCGGTGCTTCGCCGAGGCGTGGGCGGTCGGGCGCGGCCCGGCCGTCGAGCTTGCCACGGCAGCGGCCGCGGTCGACGCCGCTCGTGCGCTGCCCACCGGCGGCTGGCTGGACCTGAACGTCTCGCCACGGCTGCTGACCGACCCCGTCCGGTCGGGAGGGGCGGGAGAGGTCGGCTTGGGTGAGGTGCTGGCCCGCGCGGACCGCCCGGTGGTGCTCGAGGTCACCGAGCACGAGCCGATCCCCGACTACCGCGCGCTCCACGACGCCGTCGCGGCCCTCGGCGAGGTCGGCGTCGCCGTCGACGACGCCGGGGTCGGCATCGCGAACTTCGGCCACATCGTGGAGCTCCGCGCGGACTACGTGAAGCTCGACATGAGCCTGGTCCAGGGGGTGTCGACCGACCCCGGACGCCGGGCCCTGGTCACGGCGATGCTGCGCTTCGCCCAGACCGCCGGGTGCACGCTGGTCGCCGAGGGCGTGGAGGTCCGGGCCGACGCCGATGCGCTGGTCGACCTAGGCGTCCGGCTCGGGCAGGGGTTCCTGTTCGGCCGCCCCGCGCCGGCGGGGCTATGACGGGGGCAGCCCTCCGGTCCGGCGCCGGGTCAGGGCCGCCGCCCCGATGAGGGCGGTGACCACGACCGCGACCGGGGTGACCTGGCGGAGCCGGCGGGACGGGTTCACCTCCACCGGTCCGCCGTCGCGGATCGGGATCACCGACTCGGCGATGACGGCCGGGCCGCCCTGGTCGGCCGGGCTGGCGGCCTGGAAGGTCCCGATCACCCTGATCGCGTCGCCGCGGTGGCCCGGTCCGCCCAGCTCGGTCGGCTCGTCGCCCGCGGGCAGCAGGACGGCCACACCGCTGTTGGTCCCCAGCGTCCGGTGGTGGACGTCGAGGGGGCCGAGGGCGGCGTAGGCGTCGTCGTTCACCTGGACCCACCGGCGGTCCCCCGGACCGTCGAACAGGTCGCCGATCGCCTCGCCCTCGACGACGACGAGCGCGCCGTCGTAGACCGACGGGCAGGCGAACAGCGTGCTCGAGGTCACGGCCACGGGGGGACGGCGGGTGCGGGGCTCAGCGCAGGTGGCGTCGGGGGGCGCCGGGACCTCGCCGTCGCCGCTGGGATCCTCGACCAGCGGGGGGAGGACGGCGATCATGCCGGCGACCGCCAGGGCCACGACCGCGAGGACGGTCCAGCCCACCCGCCGGCCCGGGGCCTCCCCGTGCCACCCGGGCATCAGACCCTCCCCCGCACCATCGCGCCCACGTAGCCGAAGAGGGCCAGGGCGGAGAGGAACTCGAGCCGCCCGAGGTACATCTGGGAGATGTAGGTCACCATCAGCGTCGACGGCATCGAGGGCGAGGCGATCCCGGTGCTCAGGCCGACGCCCGCCGCGGCGGAGGTCGACTCGAACAGGGACTCGGTCAGCGGGTGGCCGTGGTACAGACCGGCGGCCGTGCCGGCGACGTACAGCGCGATGAAGAGCAGGAGGACGACCAGCGCGGCGCGCGCCGCGTCCGGGCGAAACCGCTGCCGCTGGAGGTGGTGGTATCCCGTCACCAGGTAGGCGTCGGGCGGCAGGGACGGCTGCCGGGCCACCAGCTCGACCATCTTGGCGGTCAGGCCCAGGCGGATCGCCTTGATCCCGCCGGCGGTCGACCCCGACATGCCGCCGATCCCCATGGCGACGACCAGGGCCACGGGTGCCATGGCCCCCCAGCCGCTCGAGAAGACCGCGCTCGGGACCGAGGCGAAGCCGGCACCGGTGTGGGCGCTGACCAGCTGGAAGATCGCGCGGCGGAACGCGGCCACCCCGTCGGCGTAGACCCCCTCGCCGATCAGGCCGAACGCCAGCATCGCGAAGACCCCTGTGGACGTCACCGCGAGGACGCGCATCTCGATGTTGCGCAGCAGCTCGCGACCGTCCCCCTGCCACAGCCGGTAGTGGACCGCGAAGCTGACGGCCCCGGCCACCATCAGCACGATCAGGACCGCCTCGACGGCGGCGGAGTGGTAGTAGCCGATCGACGACGACCGCGGCGAGAACCCGCCGGTGTCGAAGGCGGCGAAGAAGAGGTTGACGGCGTGGAACGCCGCCGACGTGACCCGCATGCCGCCGGCCTGCAGGGCGACGGTCAGCGCCGTCGACCCGATCAGGAAGTAGACCAGCGACGCCCGCCAGATGAACTGCGCGGTGCGCCGGACGTTGGGCAGGATCTTGTCCTCACGGGCCTCGCCGGCGTACATGCCGACCGCCCCGCCGCCGCCGGCGAAGAACGTCAGGACCACCAGGACGATGCCCTGCCCCCCGAGGAACTGCATCAGGTGGCGCCACAGGTTCATCGAGTCGGCGAGGTGGTCGAGGTCGTGGAGCACGCTGAGCCCGGTGCAGCTGAGCGCCGACATCGCGTCGAAGTAGGCCTGGAGGAACGAGCCGAAGTGCCCGGACAGGTACAGCGGCACCGCGCAGAACAGGGGGCACACCAGCCAGGTGAGCCCGGAGGCCACCATGCCCTCCCCCCAGCGGATCTCCCCGGCGGGTGGCAGCAGCAGGTCGGCCAGCGCCCCTGTCGAGATGCCGAGGCAGGCGCCGAACGTCAGCGCGACGGCCGAGTCGACCTCGCCGGTGGCGAAGCCGAGCGCGGCCGGCACCAGCATCGCCGCGCTGACGACCAGCACCGCCCGGCTGACGAGCAGCGCGACGGTGGACAGGTCGCGCCGGCCCGGTCGGAAGGCGAGGGTCACGCGCGGCGCCGCCGCTGCTCGACGATCACCACCGCGAGGGCGCCAGCGGCCGCGATGAGCGCCACGACCGGACGGGCCGGGGAGTCCGGTTCGGTGTAGGGGGTCCCGACGCGCAGGACCTCGAGTGCCTCGACGTCGAGGATCGCCACCTCGCCGGAGTCGGGGTCGACGCGCCGGAAGGTCGCGACGACCTGCACGAGATCCCCACGGGTCTCGGCGCCCCCGACCGTCGTGATCTGCGCCGCCGCGTCCGGCTCGAGCAGGGCACCCACGCCCGCGTTGCCGCCGCGGAAGTCCCGGTGGGTCGGCAGCGGGCCGATCCCGTCGGCGTAGACGTCGTCGTTCAGCTGCACCCAGGCGTGGTCACCGCGGTCGAGGACCGCGCCGACGACCTCGCCGACGTAGCGGACCCGCCGGCCGTCCCAGGTGGCCGGGCAGTCGTACAGGGCGTTCGAGTCGACCGGCACGGGCAGTTCGGGGGCGGCGGCGACCGACCCGCGCTCGGTGCCCTCCCGTCCGGCCGGGACCTCGCACACCACCTCGTCGCGGAGCGGGTCGAACTCCGCCGGGACCTCGGGGACGACGGGGCCTCCGGCCGGGTGGTCGTGGCGCAGGATCTCGCCGAGGCCGATCACCCCGGCGACCAGCACGACCGCGAGCAGCGCGTACAGGCCGACCACGCGGCGGCGGGTGGGCGTCCGGTGGGGGCTCACCGGGGACCTCGCGGGCCGGCGGTCACACGCGCCCCCGGACGACCGAGACGGCGTAGCCGACCAGGGCGAACACGGCGATGAACTCGAGCCGGCCGGTCACCATCTGCGCCATGTAGATGACCTTCAGCGGCGCCTCCAGGTCGGGTCGGACCAACCCGACGCTCAACCCGCCGGACGAGGCGGCGGCGACCGACTCGAACAGGCTCAGCTCGAGCGGGTAGCCGTAGAACAGCCCGACGATCGCCCCGGCGAGGTACAGCGCCAGCCACAGCAGCAGCAGCAGGGCGGCGTCCCGCACCTGCGGCCCCCGCACGATCTCGCGGACCCCCGCGTGGTAGGTCTCGACGACCACCGCGTGCTCGGGCAGCAGGACGCGGCGGATCTCGGCCTTCAAGCCCTTCAGCACGACGCCGAGGCGGATGCCCTTGATGCCGCCGGCGGTCGACCCGGCCATGCCGCCGATCGCCATGGCCGCGACCAGCGCCCCGGGTGCCAGTGCCCCCCAGTCGGTGACGAACAGCCTGCCGGGGACCGTCGCCAGGCCGGTCGTCGTGTGGGCGCTGATCGTCTGGAAGAGGGTGTGGCGGTACAGGGGGTCGAAGCCGTCGAACGTCGCGGTGCGGGCGAGGCCGATCGCCATGACGGTCAGCACCAGCAGCGTCGAGGTGAAGACCGTCCGGGTCTCGGTGTTGACGAGCAGCTCGCGACGGCGTCCCTGCCACAGCTGGTAGTGCAGGGCGAAGCTGAACGCACCGGCGGTCATGATGACCAGCAGCACCGACTCGACGAGCGGGGACCGGTAGAACGCGACGCTGGTGGACTGCGTCGAGAACCCGCCGGTGTCGAAGGCGGCCATGAACAGGTTGAGGGCGTGGTACAGCCCCTCGCCCGCCGGCAGGCCGGCCGACACCACGGCGGCCCACAGCGCCGCGGTGCCGAGGGCGCCGTAGACCAGGGCCACGCGCCAGATGAACCGCGCGGTCCGGACGATGTTCGGGAGGATGACGTCCTCGCGCCCCTCGCCGCTGTACAGCGTCCCCAGGCGCGCCGCCCCCGACGAGAACGCGGTCAGCACGACGACGACGACGCCCTGACCGCCGATGAACTGCATCAGGTGGCGCCACAGGTTGACGCTGCGCGACATGTGGTCGAGGTCGTTCGCGAGCGTCAGCCCGATGGTGGCGAACCCCGACATCGCCTCGAAGTAGGCATCCAGGTAGCTGACGTAGTGGCCGCTGAGCAGCAGGGGCAGGGCCGCGAGCAGGGGCGCGGACAGCCAGCTCAGCGCGACGGACGCGAGGGCGTGGGAGGTGTGGAGCGGACGCCGCGTCGCCAGCCCCATGACCCCGAGCCGCCCGATCGCGATCGCGAGCGACCCGCCCAGGACGAAGCTCCACCCGTCGAGGGTCTCGCCGAGCCCGAACGCCACCGCGGCCGGCACGAGCATCGCGAGGCCCACCCCGAACAGCACCCGCGCGGTGTAGGAGAGGATCAGGCGGAAGTCGGCGCCGTCGGGTCGCAGCAGCATCGCTCAGCCGACGAGCAGCAGCGCGAGGCCGACCAGGACGGCGCCGACCACGGCCAGGCCGAGGGTCGCCAGGGCGACCAGGGCGATGCCGGTCAGCCCGCCCTGCAGGGGGCGTTCGTCGACCACGTCGGCCAGGCGGCGGCCACGGCCGGGGGGCAGCTGGCTCATGGCGCGCCCGCCCGCACCACATCGCGCTCCCGGATCACTGGGCCTCCGAGTCGTCGAGGATGGCCTCGCGCAGCGCGGTCTCGAGCTCCGGGGTGGTCAGGGCGATGACCTGGTCGCCGGCCTGCAGGCGGGTGTCACCGCGCGGGATGACCGTCTCGTCGCCGCGGAACACGCACACCAGGACCGACTGGGTCGGCAGCTCGAGCTGGGACACGTCGCGGTGGTAGGCCCCGAAGTCCTCCGGCACGTCGATCTCGACGAGGTTCACCTCGCCCGCGCGCAGCGTGTAGAGGTGGATCAGCTCGCCGACCGTGGCCTGCTCCCGGATCAGGCGGCTGATCAGCGTCGTCGTGGACACCGCCTCGATGCCCATCGCGTGGAACAGGTCCTCGTTGCGCGGGGAGTTCACGCGCGACAGGACGCGCTCGACCTCGAAGGTGATCTTCGCGAGCTGGCAGGCGACGTAGTTGACGTCGTCGTAGCGGGTCGTCGCGACGAAGACGTCGGCGCGCTCGGGCCGGGCCTGCTCGAGGTACTGCACGTCGGTGGCGTCCCCGCGGATCACCAGCAGGTCGTAGGCCCGCTGCAGCGCCTCGGTCCGCTCGGGCAGCAGCTCGATGATCGTGACCTGGTGCCCGTCGTCGAGGAGGTCCGCGGCGATCGCCCGCCCGACCTTCCCCCCGCCGGCGATGACGGCGTACACCTAGGCGTCCCCGGCGAGCAGCTCGCGCAGCCGCCGCATCCCGGCCCGCCGCACCGCGCACACCACCACGTCGTCGGTGAGGAAGCGGTCGTCCTGGCGGGGGACCCGGCTGTTCGTGCCGCGCATCACCTTCGCCACCCTGGCGTCGCCGTCCCGCTCGACCTCGGCGACGCTCACGCCGCGGCCGACCGCGGTGACGGTCACCTCCACCACCGCGACGTCGTCGTCGCTGCCCGCCAGGTGCACGGGCAGGGAGTCGGGCTGCACGTCGTTGCGGATCGAGGCGACGATCATCGACGTCTCCGACACGTAGCGGACGCCCATCTTCCGGTACGACGCCTCCCGCTGCGGGTTGAACAGCCGCGCCACGGTGTGGGGGACGCCGAAGAGGCGCCCGGCGATCTGGACGGCCATGAGGTTCGCGTTGTCCGACGGCGTGACCGCCGCCAGCGCGTCGGCGCGCTCGACCCCCGCGCGGCTGAGGATCGCCTTGTCGGTCAGGTCGCCGACGACGGACTCGCCGTTGAAGGTCGTGCCGATCTTCGTGAACGCCTCCTCGGACGTGTCGATCACGACCACGTCGTGGCCCTCGTCGCTGAGGCGCTCGGCCAGCTCGGCGCCGACGCGGCCGCAGCCGCCCACGATGATGTGCATCGTCGCGGGAGTGTACGGCCGTCCGCGGGCGGACCGGGGGAGGGGCGGGTGACCCGGCGTCCGGGCCTGCGGGCCTGGGTAGCCTTGAGGACGATGCCTCCCACCGACCCCCGAACGATCCTCCTGGCCGCCCCGCGGGGCTTCTGCGCCGGCGTCGACCGGGCGATCGAGATCGTCGACATCGCGCTGCAGCACTACGGCCCGCCGGTCTACGTCCGCCACGCGATCGTGCACAACACCCACGTGGTCGCGGACCTCGAGGCCAAGGGCGCGGTGTTCGTCGAGGACGAGGACGAGGTCCCCGAGGGGATGCCGATCGTCTTCAGCGCCCACGGCATCCCCCCGGAGGTCCGCGAGCGCTCGGCGGCGCGGGGCCTCGACATGATCGACGCGACGTGCCCGCTGGTGACGAAGGTCCACTACGAGGCGCTCGAGTACGCAGCCTCGGGCCGGTCGATCATCCTGATCGGCCACGAGGGCCACCAGGAGGTCATCGGGACGATGGGGCACGCCCCGGAGTCCATCAGCCTGGTCGAGACCCCCGAGGACGTCTTCGCCCTCGACCTGCCGGCGGACGCCGACGTGGCCTACATCTCCCAGACGACGCTGAGCGTCGACGAGACCACCAGCATCATCGCGGCCATCCGCGAGCGGTTCCCGCAGGCGCGCGGGCCGAAGGGCGACGACATCTGCTACGCGACGCAGAACCGCCAGGACGCCACCAAGGTGCTCGCCGAGCGCAGCGACCTCGTCCTGGTCGTCGGCAGCCAGAACTCGTCGAACAGCAAGCGCATGGTCGAGGTGGCCCTCGCCCACGGGGCGCCGGCGGCGCACCTGATCGACTCCGCCGCCGACATCGACCCGGTGTGGCTCGAGGGCGTGGACGTGGTCGGCCTGACCAGCGGGGCGAGCGCCCCGGACGTGCTCGTCACCGAGGTGATCGACCACCTGTCGGCGACCGCTCGCGGTGCCGAGGTCGAGCGGCTGACCGTCGTCGACGAGCAGATGCACTTCGCGCTGCCGGCCAAGCTCCGCAACCTGCCCCTGGCGGGGGCGCGCTGACCGCTGACGGTCCGCCGGCCGTCAGCCGGCCCGCAGCGCGTCGATCCGCTCGGCGAGGGTGACGCAGTCGTCGGTGATGCCGCCGTCGGCGTGGCTCGAGATCATCAGCCGGACGGTGTCCCACGAGATGGAGATGTCCGGGTGGTGGTCCAGGTCCTCGGCGATCTCGGCCACGCGGTTGACGAACGCCATCGAACCGGCGAAGTCGTCGAAGCGGAAGTCGTTGGCCAGCACCGGGGTGCCCTCGGGCGTGACGACCACCCAGCCGTCGAGGTTGCCGAGCTCGGTGGTCAGCGTGGCGTCGTCGAGCAGTGTGCCCATGCGGTCGCTCCTCTCCTCGGGATCCTGCAGGCGACCCTAGCCGCGCGGCTGCTCGACCTGCGCCGCGCCGTCGGCCCCCGCCGCGCCGTCGCCGAACACGATGTCGGTGAAGGCGGTCTCGACCAACCGCCACTGCCAGTCGCGCAGCCCGAGCGCCGCGCGCAGCTCCTCGGAGGTCTGCGGGTCGCTCATCACCGCCGGCAGGAGCTGCCGGCTGGGGCACAGCAGCCCGGCGTCGAGGCCGTGGGACTCGGCGATCTCCGCGCGGGTGACCCGCAGTCGGTCGGCGAGGTCCCGGTCGGCGTCGGTGGAGCGGCGACCGGTGCGCTGGACCGGCTCCGGGTCGGCGTCCGCGGCCTCGCGGAGCGCGTCGACGATGTCCTCGCCGAACGTGCGCACCGCCTGACGGCGCACGCCACGGCGGCCGAGCTCCCGGGCGACCGACGGCGGCTTCAGGGCCAGGTCGACCAGCACCTTGTCGTTCACGATCCGCCCCGGCGCGGTGTCGGTCTCACGGGCCAGGTCCTCCCGCGCCTCCCACAGCGCCTTCGCCCGCGCCCGCGCCTGGGGGTCCAGGCGGCCGACGCCCTTGGTCCGCTCCCAGTCGCGACGCTCCTCGACGGCCGGCTGGCCGAGGGTCGCTTCGAGCTCCTCGACGTACCAGTCCCAGCGGTCCTCGGCGACCAGGCGATCGCGCAGCACCTCCCACAGCGCCGGCAGGTCGGCCACGTCGCCGGCGGCGTAGAGCAGCATCTCCTCGGTCAGCGGGCGCTCCTCCCACGCGGCCCGCTGCATCGCCTGCTTGTCCGCGTCGAGGGTCACGCCGAGCACCTCGTCGAGGAGGGTCTCGAGCCCCATGGGCATGCCCAGGATCGCCGCGGCGATCGCCGTGTCGTGGACGACCGGCAGGTCGATCCCGAGGGTCTGCAGCGGACCGAGGTCGTTCTCGAGGGCGTGGAGCAGGACGGCGCGCTCGGCGAGGAACTCGGCGATCGGGGTCCAGTCGTCCAGGCGGAGCGGATCGAGCAGCGCGACCCTTCCGTCGCCGCCGACCTGCACCAGCGCGGCCGCGCGGTAGTAGCGGTTCCAGTCCGCGCGCTCGACGTCCACGCCGATCGGATCGAGGTCGCCGAGCCACGCCAGCGCATCGGCGACGGCGGCTTGGGAGTCGATCAGGCGGTGGGCGTCGAGGGGCATCGGGGGGATCGTAGGACGGTGCCGGTCACATGGCCGGCTACCACCTCCGGCGCGTCCACGGCGAGCAGGTGCCCGGCCCCCGGCACGCAGACGACCACGGCGCCGCCGTGCTCGCCGCCGATCGCGTCCGCCAGCGCCCGGGCGTGCGCGAGGGGGATCAGGGCGTCGCGCGCCCCCCACAGGATCGTCGTCGGCGTGGTCAGCCGACGCGCCCGCGCGAGCAGCCCCGGATCGGGCGCGTGCGGGTTCCAGGACCCCAGGGCGGCGGCGGTCAGGTCGACGGCGTAGCCGTGGAGGGCTGCGGGGGAGCGTCCCGCGCCGTGGCGGTCCATCAGCGGGCCGAGCAGCCCGTCGTGGCCGGCCTGGCCCTGGCCGTCCGTGAACAGCCCGAACAGGTACCCCGGCGGGCTGTGGAGCCCCGCGGTGTCGCACAGGACCAGGCGGGCGACGGCGTCGGGGTGGGCGAGCGCGGTCTCGATCGCGAACCACCCGCCGAGGCTGGTGCCGACCAGGACGGCCGGCTCGGCGCCGCAGCGGCGAACCACCTCGGCGAGCAGGCCGGTCACCCACGCCAGGTCGGCGGCTGGCGGTGGCGCGGTGGAGCGGCCCACGCCCGGGAGCAGCACCTGGACCACCGGGAGGGCGTCGGCCACCAGCGCCCACGCCGGGGCGTCCACGGTGTCCGCCCCGGCGTCGTGGAGGACGATCACGGGATCGCCGTCCGCGCGGTCCGGCCCGGCCCGCCGCAGGTGGACGCGGACGCCGGCGACGTCGAGGTGGTGGTCGACCCAGGTCACGCCCATGCGGACCAGCCTGCCCGAGCCCTATCCTCGTCGCCCGATGCACGACGTCCCCGGGCTCCTCGCCGTCCACGCCCACCCCGATGACGAGGTGATCGCCACCGGCGGCGTCCTCGCCCGCGCCGCGTCCGAGGGACGGCGGACCAAGGTCGTCACCTGCACCGACGGCAGCCGCGGCGAGATCGTGGGGGAGGGCATGGACCCCGACGAGATCCGGCCCCGGCTGGCGGAGGTCCGGGCGGGGGAGATCGCCGACGCCCTCGCCCTGCTCGGCGTCGACGAGCACGAGTTCCTCGGCTACCGCGACTCCGGGATGATGGGCGACGAGGGGAACGACGACCCCGCCAGCTTCTGGCGGGCGGACGTGCACGAGGCGGTCGGTCGCCTGGTCCGGTCGATCAGGGACTTCCGGCCCGCGGTCGTCGTCACCTACGACGCGTTCGGGGGGTACGGCCACCCCGACCACATCCAGGCCCACCGGATGGCGGTGCTGGCCGTCGAGGCGGCCCGCACCGCGTCGCTGTACCCCGAGGCCGGCGACCCGTGGCACGTGGCGAAGCTGTACCTCTCGTCGTTCCCCAAGTCCGCGATCGCCGAGGCCAACCGGCAGTTCGCCGAGGCGGGCCTGCCCTCGCCGTTCGGGGAGACCGACGACCCCGCCGACATCCCGATGGGCACCGAGGACCACCTGGTCACCACCACCGTCGACGTCCGCGACCACATGGCCGCGAAGCAGGCGGCCCTGCGAGCCCACGTCAGCCAGATCGCCCCGTCGTCGTTCTTCCTGAACGTCCCCGAGCCGATGGTCGAGGGGTTCTACGGCACCGAGTGGTTCGTCCGCCGGCTCTCGGCGGTCGACGCCCCCACCCCCGAGGACGACCTCTTCGCCGGCATCTGAGCGTTCGCACCGGTGCGGCGTCCGCCGCGGGTGTGAGGATGGCGCCATGGCTGACGACGACGCACGACACGTGACGCTGGAGCGGATCGACACCGGGGTGTACCGCGCGACGAACCCGCGGGGCGGGACGATCACCTTCGGCAGCAACGCCGGAGAGGGCTTCAGCCCCGTCGAGCTGCTGCTGGCCGCGATCGGCGGGTGCTCGGCGGTGGACGTGGACACCGTCACGGGGCGGCACGCCGACCACGAGACCTTCGCGGTGGACGTGGACGCCACCTACGTGCGGGACGAGACCGGCAACCGCTTGACGGATGTCGAGATGACCTTCCGCGTGACCTTCGCCGAGGGGGAGGGGGCGGACAAGGCCCGGGACCTGCTGCCCCGCGCGGTCCGCACCTCCCACGACCGCACCTGCACCGTGAGCCGCACGATCGAGGCCGGCACCCCGATCAGCGTCCGGATCGCCTGAGGGGACGGCGCCGACGTCGGGCGCGATCGGGGCCTCCCTCGGCTGACGCCGAGGTTCCCCCCGATCGGGGCCTCCCGCGGCTGACGCCGCGGTCCGGCGCGATCCTGGCGGGGTGCCGGATCAGAAGGTCCCGAACAACCGGTCGCCGAAGTCGCCCAGGCCGGGGACGATGTACCCCACGTCGTTGAGGTGGTCGTCGATCGCGGCGGTCACGATGCGGATCTCGGGGTCGGCGGTGGTCAACCGCTCGATCCCCTCCGGCGCCGCGATGACGCACACCAGGGTGAGGTCCTCCGCGCCGCGGCGGCGGAGCAGCTCCGCGGCGAACGCGGCGCTGCCGCCCGTCGCCAGCATCGGGTCGAGGAGCAGGACCCGGGTGCCGGTCAGCTCGGGGACCTTGAAGTAGTACTCGGTCGGCTGGAGGGTCTCCTCGTCCCGCTCGAGGCCGACGTAGCCCACCCCGACGTCGGGCAGCAGCTCGGTCACCGCTTCGAGCATCCCCAGCCCGGCGCGCAGGATCGGGATGGCGATGACGCTGCGGCCCAGCACCTGCCCGGTCGCCTCGGTGAGGGGCGTGGTCAGTCGCTCCTCGGCCGTGGGCAGGTCGGCGGTGGCCTCGAGGGCCAGCACCATCGACAACCGGCGGGCCAGCACGCGGTAGCGCTCCGGGGGGGTGTCGGCGCGGCGGAGGTCGGCCAGCAGGTGCCCGGCGAGGGGGTGGGGGGCGACGGTGACGCGGTCCATGGCGGCACACCCTAGGGGACGTCCTCCCACCCCGAACGCCGAGGTCCGGCGGACCGCCCGGCGAAGGGGGTACGACCGTGGTCGGAGGTCAGCTACACTCACCGCCGACTGCGGCCCCTCCGCGCTCGCGTGGTCTGCGTCTCGGGCGTCGGCGGCAGGGGAAGCGCGGTCCCATCGAAGCAAAGGGAGACCGTTGAAGATGACGACGTTGCACCGCCGCACGGCCATGTTGGCCCTGCTGCTGATCTTGTCCCTGGTCGCCGCCGCCTGCGCCGACGACCCCGAGGACACCGGCGACGAGGAGGCCACCGAGGAGGCGGCCGCCGAGCCGACCGAGGAGGAGGCGGCCGAGCCGCCCGAGGAGGAGGCGCCCGCGACGGAGGAGGAGCCCGCCGCCACCGAGGAGGAGCCCGCCGCCACGGAGGAGGAGCCCGCCGCCACCGAGGGTGAGGCGACGACCTTCACCACGCTCGAGGACGCCTGCGCGGCCTACGAGGGCGTCGAGATCCCGGAGGACTTCAACGTCGGTCTGGTCACCGACATCGGCCGTGTCGATGACGGCACGTTCAACCAGTTCGCCTACGACGGCATGCAGGCCGCGTCCGAGTGCCTGGGCTTCGAGACCAGCTTCATCGAGACCGCGTCCGAGGCCGACTACGCCACCAACATCACCTCGATCCTGGACGGCGACCCCGAGGTCGTCGTGACCGTCGGCTTCCTGATCGCCGACGCCACCCTGGAGGCCGCGAACAACAACCCCGACGTCAACTTCATCGGGATCGACCAGTTCCAGGAGGAGTTCCCCGAGAACTACGTCGGGATCCTGTTCCGCGAGGACCAGGGCGGCTTCCTGGCCGGTGCGATGGGTGCGCTGCTCAGCGAGTCCGGCACGATCGGCGCCGTCGGCGGCCTCGAGACCGTCCCGCCGGTCGTCCGCTTCCTCAACGGCTACCAGACCGGTGCGCAGTACGTGAACCCGGACATCAACGTCCTGACCGTCTACACCGACTCCTTCACCGACCCGGCCCAGGGCCAGTCGGCCGCGCAGCAGTTCCTCGGCGAGGGTGCCGACGTGATCTTCGGCGCGGGCGGCCAGACCGGCTCGGGTGCCATCCAGACCGCCGCGGAGAACGGCGCCTGGGCCATCGGCGTCGACCAGGACGAGTACTTCACCACCTTCGGCGGCGGCTCGTCGCCGGGTGCGGACCGCTTGGCCACCTCAGCGGTGAAGCGCGTCGACCTCGGCACGTTCATCCAGATCGGTGACGTGCTGGCCGGCTCGTTCGAGGGTGGCATCTTCACCCTGGACGCGGCCAACGGCGGCATCACCTACGCGCCGTTCCACGACGCGGACATCCCCGAGGACGTCGCCACCCAGATCGAGGAGATCCGCGCCGGCCTGGCCGACGGCTCCATCGAGACCGGCGTCGACCCGGCCACCGGCGAGCTCCTCTAGGCGATCCGGTACCCTGCCTGCCGGCTCCACGCCGGCAGGCCCTAGGCTGCACGACCCGGCTCCCGATCCAGGGGGCCGGGTCGTCGTCCGTCGCGGCTGGACCGCGGCCCCCTCACATCCCCGATCCCGAGGTGCCCATGGCATCCGCCCCCGTCCTAGAAGTCGTCGACGTCACGAAGCGCTTCCCGGGCGTCGTCGCGAACGCCGACGTCAGCCTCGAGCTGCACCGCGGGCAGATCCACTGCCTGCTGGGGGAGAACGGCGCGGGCAAGTCGACGCTGATGAACGTGGTGTTCGGGCTGTACCAGCCCACCGAGGGGGAGGTGCGGGTCAACGGCAGCCCCGTGCGCTTCACCTCGTCGCGGGACGCCATCGCAGCGGGGATCGGCATGGTGCACCAGCACTTCCAGCTGATCCCGGTGCTGACCGTGGTGGAGAACGTCGTGCTCGGCGACGAGCCGGTGAGCGGGGTCACCATCGACATCGGCACGGCCCGCGCGCGGATCCGCGAGCTGTCCGCGACCTACGGCCTCGAGGTGGACCCGGACGCGCTGGTCGGGGACCTCAGCGTCGGCGCCCAGCAGCGCGTCGAGCTGATCAAGGCGCTGTACCGGGACGCCGACATCCTGATCCTGGACGAGCCGACCGCGGTGCTGACCCCGGGCGAGGTGGACGAGTTCTTCACCGTCGTCCGCAGCCTGGTCGACGACGGCAAGTCGATCTTCTTCATCACCCACAAGCTGCGCGAGGTCATCGCCGTCGCCGACCAGGTGACGGTCCTGCGGCGCGGCCGGGTGGTCGGCACGGCCGACCCCAAGCACACGACGACCGCCGAGCTGGCCGAGCTGATGGTGGGCCGCGAGGTCTCCTTCGAGGTCGACAAGGCGCCCGCCGATCCCGGGGACGTCGTCCTGGCGGTGCGCGAGCTCGGGGTCACCGACGACCGCGGGGTCGTCACGGTCGCGGGGTGCACCTTCGAGGTCCGCGCCGGCGAGATCTACGGCGTGGCGGGCGTCGAGGGCAACGGGCAGCGGGAGCTGGTGGAGGCCATCGCGGGCATGCGCCCCCTGAGCGCCGGGGCCATCGAGATCGCCGGCCGCTCCACGAGGGGCCTGAGCGTCCGGAAGATCGAGCGGCTCGGCGTCGGGCACGTCCCCGAGGACCGCTCGAAGCACGGGATCGTGGGGGCACTGACGATCAGCGAGAACCTCGTGCTGAACAGCTACGACCGATCGCCGTTCGCGCGGGGGTGGGTGCTGAACCGCACGGCGATGGTCGATCACGCCGAGGAGATGGTCCGGACCTTCGACGTGCGCGCGACCGGGGCGGAGGTGCCCGCCAGCACCCTCTCCGGCGGGAACCAGCAGAAGGTCGTCGTGGCGCGCGAGCTGTCACGACCCCTCGAGCTGCTGATCGTGGCCCAGCCGACGCGGGGCCTCGACGTCGGGTCGATCGAGTTCATCCACTCCCAGATCGTCGCCAAGCGGGACGAGGGGACCGCCGTGCTGCTCGTCAGCGCCGAGCTGGACGAGATCCTCAGCCTGGCCGACACGATCGGCGTGGTGTACCGCGGCAGGGTCGTCGCCCAGATGCCCCGCGCAGAGGCGAGCCGCGAGCGCCTCGGGGTCCTGATGGCCGGTGGCGAGGACCCCGGCCCGGCCGACCCGGCTGTGGAGGAGACGACGTCGGCGGGACCGCTCGGGGCCGCACCGGCGGACGACCAGCGACACGACCAGAGGGGAAGCCTGTGAGTGCGGACCAGGGCCGGGAGCCGGAGGAGACGACCTCCGACACCGGCGACGACGTCGCGGTCACGGGTCGCGGGCTGGGGCGCTACGCGTCGCTGACGCCTGCCCTCGTGCTGATCTACGCGCTCGCGTGCGCGCTGGTGATCGGCGGCGTGGTGATGCTGCTGACCGGCGCGAACCCGTTCGAGGCCTACTGGTCGCTGCTGACCGGTGCGGTCGGGTCCCCCCAGCGGATCGCCGCGTCGCTGGCCCGCGCGACCCCGTTCATCGGCGCGGCCCTCGCCCTCGCGTTCGCGTTCAAGGCCGGCCTGTTCAACATCGGCGCGGAGGGTCAGCTCCTCGTCGGCGCCCTCGCCGCCGGGTGGGCCGGCACCTGGAGCTGGGTGCAGGGCCTGCCGGCCATCGCGGCCATCCCGGTGGTGCTGCTCGCCGGCGCGCTGGGCGGGATCGTCTACGGCGGGTTCCCCGGCTTCCTCAAGGCCAAGACCGGTGCGCACGAGGTGATCGTGACGATCATGCTCAACACGATCGCCCTCCGGATGTACGAGTGGCTGGTCGGCAGCCGCGACCCGGCGATCCTCGTCGACCTGGGCGCCTCGGCACCCCAGTCCCGGGCGATCGCGGACTCGGCGGCCCTGCCGGCCCTCTACGAGACCCCGGCGGCGACCCTCCACTGGGGGCTGTTCATCGCCGTCGCGATGTGCGCGGCGATGTGGTTCATCATGGATCGGACGACCACCGGGTTCGAGATCCGCACCGTCGGCCTGAACCAGTCGGCTGCGACGTACGCGGGGATCAGCGTGAGCCGCACCTGGATCATGGTCATGGCCGTCGCGGGCGGGTTCGCCGGGCTGGCCGGGGCGGCGGAGGTGTCCGGCTCCACCGGCCTGATCCCGCCGCCGGGGCACTTCCGCAACTTCGGCTTCGACGCGATCGCCATCGCGCTGCTGGCCCGCGGCAACCCGTGGGGGATCATCCCCGCGTCGATCCTGTGGGGCGCCCTCCTGGTCGGCGCCCCCACGATGCAGCGCGAGGCGCAGCTCTCCATCGACCTGGTCCGCATCGTGCAGGCGCTGATCCTGCTCTTCGTCGCCGCGGACCTGCTGATCCGCCGGATGTTCCGCATCCGCGCCGAGGACACCGAACCCCGCGCGGCGCTTGCCAGCGGGTGGGGAGGCTGAGTCGTGTCCACCGCAACCGTCGACTCCCCCGCGCGCGCCGTCGAGGCGACCCGGGTGGTGCCCGCCCGCACCCGCCTGGTCGTCATCGGTTGGATCTACACGATCCTCGGCGTCGGCTTCCTCGACCTGGCACGACGGGTCCCCGAGGACGACGTCACCTTCAACTTCGGCGTCCCGCCCGGCGTGCCCCAGATCACCCTCGACCCGGGCGGTGCGGTCCTCCTGATCGGCCTGGTGCTCGTCGTGGCCGGGATCACCGGCATCCTCGAGCACCGGCTCGGCCGGGTGACCTCCGTCGCGCTGGCCGTCGCCACCGCGCTGTTCATCCCGCTCATCCTGATCCTGTCGCTGGCCTACTCGACGTCGTCGAAGACGACCAACGCCATCCCGATCGTGGTCGAGTCGCTCAGGCAGGCGACCCCGATCGCCCTCGGCGCCCTCGGCGGCCTCTGGTGCGAGCGGTCCGGCGTCGTCAACATCGGCATCGAGGGGATGATGCTCGCGGGCGCCGGCGGCGGCTTCGTCGCCTACGCGGTGCTCGGCGGCGCCGCCGGCGGCGGGTGGCTGTGGGTGGCGGTCCTGATCGCCGTCCTGATCGGCGGGTTGATGGCCGCGCTCCACGCCGTGCTGTGCATCACCTTCCGGACCGACCAGATCATCTCCGGCGTGGTCCTGAACCTGCTCGCCCTCGGGTTGACGTCCTACCTGCGGACGCAGGTCCTCGTCCCGCTCGGCGCCGGCAACGGCATCACCCTCCCGCGCTGGGAGCTGCCCCTCCTGAGCGACCTGCCGATCGTGGGCCCGCTGTTCGAGGGCCAGCCGATCTACTTCTCGATGTTCGTGCTGCTGGCGGTCACCACGTTCGTCCTCGGCCGCACCCGCTTCGGACTACGCGTCCGCTCCGTGGGCGAGAACCCGCACGCCGCGGAGACCCTCGGCATCGACCCGATCAGGATCCGCTACGCGGCGGTGATCATCGGCGGGCTGATCGCCGGGCTCGGCGGCGCGTGGTTCTCCCTCGAGACCGTCGGCTCGTTCGAGGACAACATGACCAACGGGACCGGCTTCATCGCCCTCGCCGCCCTCATCTTCGGCAAGTGGCGCCCCTGGCCGGCGTTCGGCGGCGCCCTCCTCTTCGGCTTCGCGAGCGCGCTCGAGACGCGGCTGCAGATCCTGTCGGTGCGCCTGGACGACTTCAGCTTCCTGGCCGTGCCGGTCCCCGACCTGACCATCCCCAGCCAGTTCCTGCAGGCGCTGCCGTTCGTCGTGACCATCATCGTCCTCGCCGGCGCGATCGGGCGAGCGGTCGCCCCGGCCGCCGACGGGGAGCCGTTCGAGCCCTCGCGGTGACCCGCCGGGCGGACCCCGGACCGCGGCGCATCAACGAGCTGTAAACGTCTTCACCGACCCCGGCACGGCCTCTAGGCTGGCGCTGCCCCGCCCTCCCGCAGCCCGGAGTCACCCCTTGGCCCGAAGAGCAAAGATCGTCGCAACCCTGGGTCCGTCCCTCGACGACCGGGACAAGCTGCGCGCCGACGTGGAGGCCGGCATCGACGTGGTGCGCCTGAACTTCAGCCACGGCGACCACGACACCCACGCCCGCCGCCTCGAGGCCGTCCGCGAGCTCGGCGTCCGGTTGGGCCGCAACGTCGGCAGCCTGGCCGACCTGCAGGGCCCGAAGATCCGGCTCGGCATGGTCCCCGACCCGGGGGTGGAGATCCCGACCGGGTCGGAGGTCTACCTGCACCCCGGCGTCGAGGAGCTCGACAGCTACGAGAGCGAGGGGCTCCCCGCGCTGCCGGTGGTGTACGAGTCCCTGGCCGAGGACGTCACGCCCGGCGCGCTGATGCTCATCGACGACGGGTCGCTGCGGCTGGTCTGCTCGCGGATCGAGGACGGCGTCGTCCGCGCCCGCGTCGTCGCCGGCGGCCTCGCCAAGTCCCGCAAGGGCCTGAACCTCCCCGGTGTCGAGGTGTCCGCGCCGTGCTTGACCGACAAGGACGTCGAGGACCTCAAGTTCGCCATGGAGCTCGGCGCGGACTGGGTGGCGCTGTCCTTCGTGCGACGTCCCGAGGACATCCAGGACGTCCGCGACCGGATCGCGGACCTCGGCGGGCAGTCGCCGGTGATCGCGAAGCTCGAGCGGCCCGAGGCCATCGAGCGGCTGACCGACATCATCGACGTCACCGACGCGGTGATGGTCGCCCGCGGCGACCTCGGCGTGGAGATCGGCCCCGAGCGGGTGCCGGCCATCCAGAAGGAGATCATCGCCGAGGCCAACGCCGAGTCCCGCCCGGTGATCACCGCCACCGAGATGCTCGACAGCATGATCAACTCCCCCCGGCCGACCCGGGCCGAGGCGAGCGACGTCGCCAACGCCATCTTCGACGGCAGCGACGCGGTGATGCTGTCCGGTGAGACGGCCGCCGGGAAGTACCCCGTCGAGGCCGTCCGGACGATGGCGCGGATCGTCGAGGTCGCCGAGCGCTCCCCCCACCTGATCCACCCCTCACCCCCGCCGCACTCCGAGCTGAGCGTCAGCCGGGTCGTCGCCCAGTCCGCGGTGCAGGTCGCCCGCGACGTGCGGGCCCAGGCCATCGTGGTCTTCTCGATGACCGGCTGGTCGGTGCAGCTGGTGTCGAAGATGCGCCCGGAGATGCCGCTCGTCGGCCTCACGCCGTCGGACCGGGCCCGCCGTCGCACCTCGATGATGTGGGGCACCGAGGCGGCCCTGGTGCCGATGAAGGACCGTGCGCAGGAGCTGCTCGAGGCCGCCGAGCGCGTGCTCGTCGACGGCAACTGGTCCGCGGTGGGCGACACGATCGTGCTGGTGACCGGGCCCCCGGGCTCGTTGGGCGGGACCAGCCGCATCTGGGTGCACCGCATCGGCGACGAGATCATCAGCTAGGGAGGCGACGGTGGCCCGTGCGGTGGTGATCGGCGGCGACGCGGCCGGCGCGACCGCGGCGGTCCGCATCAAGGACTCCGTGCCCGACGCCGAGGTCGTCGTCCTCGAGAAGGGCAGCTGGACGTCGTACTCGGCCTGCGGGATCCCCTACCTCGTCGCGGGCGACGTCGAGCAGGCCGACGCCCTGGTCGCCCGCTCGCCCGCCGAGCACCGCGAGCGGGGGCTGGTCGTCCGGCTGCACACGACCGCGACCGCGATCGACCGCGAGGGTCGGGTCGTCCACACGATGGACGCCGAGACCGGCGAGACCGGCTCGGAGCCCTACGACGTGCTGGTCTACGCGACCGGCGCGCACCCGCGGACCCCACCCGTGGAGGGGCTGGACCAGTTCGGCGTCCCCGTCCACACCCTCGACGAGGGGGTCGCGCTGCGCGACCGCCTCGTCGCCCGCGACATCAGCCACGTCGCGGTCCTGGGGGCGGGCTACATCGGCATCGAGCTCGCCGAGGCGCTGGCCCAGCGCGGCCTCTCCGCCACCCTCATCGACCGGGGCGAGGAGGTCATGCGGACCCTCGACGCGGACATGGCCGCCCTGATCCGCGAGCGCGTCATCGAGCTCGGGATCGACGTGCGCCTGGGGGAGGAGGTCGCCGGCGTCGAACGGGAGGGGGACCGCTGCCGCGCCGTCCGCACGCGCCGGGTCGGGTCGGGTGGCGACGGTGACGGCGCGGAGGCCGAACCGGTGCGCGCCGAGGTGGTCGTCATCGCCCTCGGGAGCCGACCGCGCGTCGACCTGGCCCGTGACGCCGGCCTGGCGATCGGGCCGTCCGGCGCCGTGGCGGTCGACGAGCGGATGCGCACCGACGACGAGCGGATCTGGGCGGTCGGGGACTGCGCGGAGTCCCGGCACCTGCTGACCGGCCGTGGCGCGAACGTGCAGCTCGGCACCCACGCCAACAAGCACGGGAAGGTGGCCGGGCTGGACGCGGCCGCGTTCCTGACGGGCAGCGGGCGGGGTGAGGCGGTGTTCCCCGGCGTCGTCGGCTCCGCCGTCACCCGGCTGTGCGGGCTCGAGATCGGCCGCACCGGGCTCACCGAGCGGGAGGCGACCGCCGCCGGTGTCGACCACCGCGCGGTCGTCGTCGAGGGGACGATCCGGTCGGGGTACATGCCCGACGCCGGCTGGGCGCGCGTCAAGCTGCTGGCCGAGCCCGGCACCGGTCGGGTCCTGGGGGGCCAGATCGTGGGGAACGGGCCGGTGGCCAAGCGCATCGACGTGGTGGCGGTGTGGTGCCACGTGGGCACGACGGTGCAGGAGGCCCAGATGATGGACCTCTCCTACGCCCCGCCGTTCGGCGGCGCCTGGGACCTGTGGCAGGTGGCGGCGCGGAAGGCGGTCGGCCAGCTCGGCCTCAGTCCTGCGCTCTGACGTCCGGTGCGCTGACGCTCCGGGCCCTCTAGGTGCGGCGCCGACGCGGCGCGGGCGCCGGCGGGACCACCTTCCCCGCGACCAGCGCCGCCTCTGGCACCTCGGTCAGGGACCCGTCGCGGCGGCGGATCCGCAGCGTCCCGTGCGCCCACGCCTCGAGGTGCCCGATGGTGTCGTCGAAGCGGGGTCCATCAGCGGCCTCGCCCCGTCGTGCGCGGATCGTGACGCGCTGCCCGACGTCGTCGGGGGTGATGCGGACCACGTACTGCGGACCCAGGCGGCGCTGGCTCACGGCGTCCGGCCCGCAGGGTCGCCGAGGGCCGCGGCGACGTGGTCGGCGACCTCGACGTCGCGATCGAACATGAAGTGGTCGGCGCCGGGGACGATCACCACGTGGTGGGGGTCGAGGACGTCGACGGTGTCCGGTGCGAAGAACTGGTCGTGCTCGCCGACGATGGCGGTCCGGTGCGGGGGCAGGTCGTCGGGGACGAGCTCGCCCGCCAGGGGCACGTCGGGGGTCGGCCGGGTCGGCGTGCCGATGCCGACCCAGCGCTCGACCGCCCGGCCGAGGCGCAGGCCGATCATCGCGCCGAAGGACCAGCCGACGACCGCGAGCGGCACATCCCCGACCGCGTCGCGGAGGTGGCCCAGCGCCGCCTCGGCGTCGAGGTGCTCCTCGCGGCCCCCGGTCTGGGTACCGGTCGACCCCTCGACCCCCCGGAAGTTGATCCGCGACGAGGCCCAGCCGTCCGCGGCGAGGCGGGCGGCGATCGTCGGCAGCAGCCACACGTCCATGTGGCCGCCGAAGGACGGGTGCGGGTGCAGCAGCAGGGCGGCGCCGACGGGGGCAGCCGCGTGCGCGCCGTCGGGCAGGCGCAGCTTGGCCTCCAGGACGACGCCGTCGGCGACGGGGACGCGTGCGTTCTTCATCACGGTGAGCACAGGGTAAAGTGTCAGCCGACGACGCCCGCCGCAGGCGAGACGTCACCACCGCCAAGCCGCACACCGATGATCGACCCGACAGGAGTAGTGCCAGGATGACCTACACGATCTGCGAACCCTGCATCGACGTGAAGGACAAGGCCTGCATCGAGGAGTGCCCCGTCGACTGCATCTACGAGGGGGACCGGATGCTCTACATCCACCCCGACGAGTGCGTCGACTGCGGTGCGTGCGAACCCGCCTGCCCGGTGGAGGCGATCTTCTACGAGGACGACGTCCCGGACGAGTGGAAGGAGTTCACGCCCTGGAACGCCGAGTACTTCGAGGACTCGGTGTCGGGCCTGGGCTCCCCCGGCGGCGCGGCCAAGGTCGGCGCCTCCGGCGTCGACCACCCGAAGGTCGCCGCCTGGGAGTAGACCTGCAGACCTCGACGGGCCCGCCGATACGGCGGGCCCGTCGCATGTGCCGGGTGGGTCGCCGGGGGCGCTAGCGTGGCCCGCCGATGGATGCGCTCGCAGAGTTCCTGTCGTCGGGGTCCGTGGCGGTCTTCACCGGGGCGGGGGTGTCGACGGAGTCGGGCATCCCGGACTTCCGGTCCCCGGGGGGGATCTGGACCCGCTACGACCCGCGGGACTTCACCTTCCAGCGCTACGTCGACTCCGCCGAGGTCCGCATCCGATCGTGGCGGATGCGCCGCGAGTTCTTCGCCGCCGCACCGGCGCCCAACCCGGCCCACGAGGCGATCGCGGCCCTCGAGCGGACGGGCCGGAGCCCCGGCGTCATCACCCAGAACATCGACGGCCTGCACACCGCCGCGGGGCTCGACGACGGTGGTCGAGCTGCACGGCACCGCCCGTCGGGTCGTCTGCATCGGCGCGGCCCCCCGACACGGCCGACCAGCCGGGTGCGGCTTCGAGGCCGACACCACCTGGGCGTTCGAGGCCGTCGACGCAGGCGAGGAGGACCCGGCCTGCCCCCGCTGCGGCGGCCTGGTCAAGTCGGCGACGATCAGCTTCGGCCAGGCGATGGACGACGACGCCATGGTGGCCGCCCACGAGCTGATCCGCGCCGCCGACGTCGTGCTGGTGGTGGGGTCGTCCCTGCAGGTCTACCCGGCGGCGGCCGTCCCCGAGCTGGCCCTCCAGAACGGCCAGCCGCTGGCCATCGTCAACGCCGAGCCGACCCCCCTCGACGCCGCAGCGGACGTGGTCGTCCACGGCCGCGCCGGTGAGGTGCTCGCCCCGGCCGTCGCCGCGGTCCTGGAGGGGTGAGGCCCGTGCCCGGCCCCGACGCGTCCACGCCGCCCGCGCCCTACCCCGACCCCCCGTGGCGCCTCCGCGGGCACATGACCGTGCACCTGTGGGTGGTCCCGACGGCGCGGCTGGTCGAGCGGGTCCCGACCGGAACCCGCCCGGTCTCGATCGCCGGCCGCTCGCTGGTCGGCACCGCCTGGGTCGCCTACGAGCCGGGAGGCGACCTGAGCTACGGCGAGCTGCTCGCGGCGGTCCACGTGTGGCACGGGCGCCGGCCGCGCCAGACCGTGACCGACATCTGGGTCGACAGCGCCGCCTCGGTCGCGGGGGGCCGCGCCCTCTGGGGGATCCCGAAGGACCTCGGCCGCTTCGACGTGCTGGACGGGCGCGCCTTCGCGATGGCACCCGCCGAGGACGGGGGCGACGCACCCGACACCACCGCCACCTTCCGCCCGCGCGTGACCCTCCCCGGCCGGGTGCGGCTCGGCTGGAGCATGGTGCAACAGCGCGGGGACGGGCACGTCGTCAGCCGCACGCGGCTCTCCGGTCGGCCGGTCGTCGGCCGCGGCAGCGTCACCGTGGATCCCCGGGGGCGGCTCGGGTGGCTGGCGGACCGCACCCCCCTGCTGGCGGTCCAGCTCCGCGACCTCCGCATCGCCTTCGGGGTCGGTGAGCCGAACGCGACGTGAGGATCAGGTCGCCGCGGGGGCGACGTGCACGATCTCGTACAGCCGCGGGCGCTCCGGCACGCCCTTCGCGACCAGCCGGCCCGCGGGATCCGCCCGCAGCGCGGGGGCGAGCTGCACGGAGTCCCGCAGCGCGCCCGTGATGAGCGTCGCGCCCCCGGACGCGCGCTCCGCCACCCGCGCCGCCACGTTGACGTGGTAGCCGATGAGGTCGTCGCCCCGTCGCCGCACGACCCCGCGGTGGCTCCCGGCGCGGAGGCGCAGGCCCACACCCTCCGCCGCGACGAGCTCGGCGAAGCGGCGGGGCATCGCGGCGGCGGCGCTGACCCCGTCCCCGGGGTCCTCGGTCGCCACCATCACGCCGTCGCCCAGACGCTTCACGACGCGGCAGGACGTGCCGGCGATCGCGTCCGCCACGGCGCGGTCGAGGAGGTCGAGGACCCGGCTCGCCGCGTCGTCCCCGGTCCGGGCCACGTGGTCGGAGAAGCCCTCGATGTCGACGAACAGGATCGTGGCGTCGATCGCCTCGTCGCTGGTCGACGGGGGCAGGGGGTCCTCGGTCAGGGCGTCCGCCAGCACCCGCAGGGCACCGGAGGGGGCCAGCTGCCGGAGCGCGTGCTCGCCGGCGCGCCGGAGGCCGATCAGCTCGCGCACATCTCCTCCTCTGCGTGATGGTGCTAGCGGTATGCTCTGTACAGCTAACACCGTACCCGGACGTCGGGAGCTGCACGCCGTGTCGCCGACTCACTTCAGATCGTTGTGCCGCGTGCCGATCGTGAGAGGAGGTGGATCATGAGGACGACGAACCGCTACTGTTTGTCCCCGAGTGCGCTCCACCGACCGGACGCAGTGACCGGTCCGACGCCAACCGACGTGGAGCGATGGCCGACCCCGTGAGGACCCGAGTGCTCAAGCAGGACCTGACCGGCGCCGCCGAGCGGCGCACGACCGCGGTGCTCGCCGCGCTCGTCGTCGCGGTCCTGCTCATCCCCGTCGGCGCATCGGCCCAGCCCGTCCCGGTGGACCGTCCCACCGACCGGGCGATCCAGCCGACGGAGTCCCCCACGCCGACGGAGTCGCCGACCCCGACGGAGTCGCCGTCCGCCACGCCGTCGCCCAACGCCACGCCGCCGCAGGTCCCCTCGGCCACCGAGGGTCCGACCGACCCAGGCGAGCCGACCGAGCAGGCGGAGATCCCGGTCCCCCCGATCTGGGCGCCGACCGAGCCGAGCTCGTCCCCCAGCCCCGGGGGCGGTGTCACGGCCGAGGGCTCCGACGCCGAGGAGGTCGTGGCGCCACCGGCCGCGCCCGCGCCGGGGCAGACCGACGTCGCGGCCGCGGGCGACCAGCCGAGCCCCGCGCCGACCGGCCAGCCCGGGATCGAGCCGCCGCCGGCCATCGCCTACGGTCCGCAGGTCGTCCCCTCGCTCGGCACGGCGACCGCGCCGATGACCAACGAGCTGGCCGGGTTCGACGGCACCGCGCCCCTGGTGCTGGCGCCGCAGATCGCCGGCCAGCAGGTCCAGCCGAACGGACCGGGCGTCGGGACTGCGACGTCGACCGCTCCCAGCGGGTTCGCGAGCGCCGTGGAGCCGGTCCAGGACGTGGCTGCCGCCACGCTGTCGATCGTCCAGCCGTCCTGGTACGCGACCACCGTCGCGCTGCTGGTCCTGCTCGCCGCCGCCAGCTACGGCGCCGTGCTGCGCCGACGCGGCGAGGACGTGCCGGAGGGCCTGCCGCTCAGCGCTGCCGTCCGCCCACGTGACGCTGCGGCCCACCAGGCCCGGTCCGTGCGCCCCGCGGACCTCGGTCGCCGCGCCCCGCGCTCCATCCGCCCCTGACCGCGGGCCAGCCGGCCCGCTGATCAGCCCCAGCCGTCGGGGAACCGCTCGGCGGGCAGGTGCCACCGCGAGGTGCGGTAGGCGAGCGCCAGGTACGAGGTGAGCACCTCGTCGCCGTCGCGGACCTGCAACCGGTAGGTCGCCGTGCGGTGGCCGCGGGAGATCTCCCACGCCTCGGCGGTCACCGGGGCGTCGAGCGGCGCCGGGCGGTGGTAGTGGGCGGTGGTCTCGAGCGCGACGGCAGCCCGGCCGTAGGAGTTGCACGCGACCTCGAACGCGGCGTCGGCGACCGCGAACGTCGCCCCCCCGTGCAGGGAGCCGGCGAGGTTGCCCATGGACGGGCTGGGGCGCAGCTCGAGCACCGACCAGCCGAGGCCCCAGTCCACCAGGGCGATGCCCAGCACCGCGTACATGGGCGTCCGGCGGAAGATGCCGTCGAGCTCCGCGGCCACGTCCGCCATCTCGTCGGGGTAGCGGGGCCGGTCGGCGATCGGCTGCGGGGCGTCCATCGACGGCATCGCGAGGGACCCTACCGGTCCGGAGGTCGTCCGATCCGGTCGGGATGTCGCACCATGGGGGCAGTGCACTTCCCGGAAGCCGAGCTGACGACGTACCTGCGGGTGTTCCTCCCCGAGGCGCGGATCGAGGGCGTCCTCGACGAGATCGCCGAGGCCGCGCTCGACTCCGGGGTGGTGGACGAGGTCGAGTTCTTCTCCCTCGCGCACTGGTTGATGGACTCCGACGAGCGCCGGACCGTCGAGCTGGAGGCGGTCGCCCTGGTCGAGGAGGTCGGGCTCGACGTCACCGAGGTCGCGATCGTCCTCGACCTCGACCGGAGCGAGGTCGAGGCCGCCGTGGCCCGGGCGTGGCGCGAGATCTCGGGGGAGGACGCGGTCGCCGAGGAGCCCGTCGCCGAGCCGGTGGTGGAGGAGCCGACCGTCGAGCCGGAGGGGCAGGAGCCCGCAGCCCCGACCCCGGCCGTCGCCGAGCACGCGGTGGCGGACGACGAGGTCCCCGCCGAGCCCGAGGTCGCGCAGGGCGAGGAGGACGTCGCCGAGCCGGCGGTCGAGGGGTCCGGCGTCCCCCGCCGCGGGTCGTGGTCCCTCGGCGGACGGGGGGAGGGGGGACGGCCGGCCTGGTGGCGGCGCCTCTCACCCGGACAGGTTGGCGCGGCCGCTGGCGTCACCGCCTTGGTGGTCCTCGGGATCGCGGTGTTCTCGGCGGCCGGTCAGGCCCGCCTGCTCGCCCAGGGGTTCGACCCGCTGATCGCCTTCGCGGTCGTCGTCGGCCTGCTCATCGGCGGCGTCGCCCTCATCCGGG
>NZ_CAXQBR010000040.1 GCF_964222135.1 Euzebya sp. | reverse complement strand
GACCACCCGACCGCCGGCGCGGTCGGCGGTCGTGGCGAGGCCGGCCACCGCGAGCGCCCCGCGGAGGCCGGCGGCCGGTCCGCCGACGCCCTCCGCGCGGATGTCCACCGCGTCGGGGTCGACGTCGCTGCCGGCTGCCGCGAGCCCGACGGCCACCGCGGTCCGCTCGGCGGACTCGAAGAGCGCCGTCTGCTCGGCGACGAAGTCCGCCTCGCTGGCGCCGCCGAGGATCGCGTCCCGGCTGACGACGTGGGCGTCGCCGTCGAAGCCGGCGGCGAGCGCCGACCAGGTGGTGGCGTCGTCGAGTCGGATCGTGAGGAACAGGAAGTCGCCGTCGACCGGGTCGGGGTCCGGCAGCTCGATCGCGTCGGCCAGGGCGATCGCCGGACCGGGGCGCTGCACGTAGGCCGGGAGGGGGGCCTGGGCCAGGACGAGGACGCCGAGCGCGACGGCGGCGACCAGCAGCCAGCGCTGCAGCCGGCGACGTGGCGGCCCGTCAGCCGTCGAGGGCGGTGGTGAGGTGGAGGGCATCGGGTGTCGGTCGCCCGGGCCGGGTGGAGGGCCGGGTGGGGAGGGCCGGGACGACCGCTATACTGCCGTGCTCGACGGTCCGGACAGGTCCGACCGTCACCGGGAGTCGTCGCCTAGTCTGGCCTATGGCGCGGTCTTGGAATGGCCGTAGGGTGGCAACGCCCTCGAGGGTTCGAATCCCTCCGACTCCGCTCAGGGCCCGGCAGCCCCACGGCACGTCACGCGGGGACCGTCATCTCGACGAGGTGGACGTGGGTGCCGGCGTAGCCGCCCAGGTTCCAGCGCGGCTCGAGGGGTTGGACGTCCCCGCTCGCGTCGGTGGCGCGGCTGCCGAGCCGGTGCTCGCCGGGGGCCGGGTCCTCCCAGGTCCAGGTGAACCGGTGCCAGGCGTGCGGTCCCGGCGCGGGGTGCACCGCCCGCGTCGGCCCAGGTCGTCCCGCCGTCGGTGGTCACCTCGACGCGGGTGATCGGCCCGTGACCGGACCAGGCCCGTCCCTCCACCGGGCAGGGGCGGTGGGCGTCCACGACGCGCCGGCGGGTCATGAAGTCGGGGATGCCGGGCGGCGCGACCGGGCTGCGCACCACGATCCGGTCGATGCCAGGGTCGTCGGGGTGCTGGCGCATCCGGTTCGCGCGGGCCTGCTGGTAGCCGGTGAAGGGCTCGGTCACGACCTCGATGCGCCGGAGCCACTTGACGCTCGCCATGCCGTACCAGCCGGGGACCAGCAGGCGGAGCGGGAAGCCGTGCTGGGGCGGGAGGTCGCCGCCGTTCAGGCCCCAGACGACCAGGACCTCGTCCGCGGTCGCCAGGTCCAGCGTGAGGCTGCGCCGGTAGTGCTGCGCCTCCCCTCCCTCCACGCCCCGGTCCGCGCCGGTGAAGACGACCTCGACCGCCGCGTCGGAGGGGCCGGCGTCGGCCAGCAGCGACGCGAGCCGGGTACCGGTCCACTCCCCCGTGCCGACCGCCTCGACCAGCCACGGCTGGCTCAGCGCGCGCGGGCTGTAGCGGGCGCGCCCGTTGCCGGCGCACTCGAGCGCGACCGGGACCGTCACCTGCGGGCGGGCCCGCAGGTCGTCGAGGGACAGCTCGAGCGGCCGCGACACCGCCCCGTCGACGGTCACGCGCCACGCGCCCGCGTCGCCGACGACCGGCACGTCGTAGTGGAGCAGCAGGTAGTGGAGGCCCACGGGCGCTACACCACGCGTTCGACGAGCCGGCCGTCCACCCCCACGGCGGGCATGGCGAGCTTGCGCATGAGCAGCTCGGCCACCCGGGAGACCGCGCGGCGGTCCCGCGTCGTGATCACGTCGAGGAGGCGGTGCCCGTCGGCATCGACCTCACCGGCGTCGAAGGCGACGGCGACCTCGGCGTGGTGGGCGCCGATGACGACGACGCACCACTCGTCGGCCATCTCCTCACCGCGCGTGAGGCTGGCCGACTGCCACCCCGGACGGACCCGGTTCGCCATGTCGACGCCGATGGCGCCGCAGAAGGCCGCCCGGTCGCTGATCTTCTCGAAGTGGCGGTCCGGGTGGCCCCAGGGGCCCGGCGCGGGTGGGAAGCAGCCGAGCACGACCGGGGCCTCGCGGCTCAGCAGGGCGCTCTGCTCGACCCGGGCGAAGATGCGGCGGGCGCGGGCCTCGCCGAGGCTCTGCCGCTCCTCGGCGACCGGCTCGACGATGTCCCACGGGCTCGACGCGTCGACCGGCTCGCTGGCCGGCAGGAGCGGGACGGCACGGCGTGGGGACGGCAGCCGCGAGGGCAGCGCCGACGGGCGCCCGAAGTACCACCCCTGGCCGAGGGAGGCCCCGAGCTCGCGGGCGCGCTCGACGTGGGCGGCGGTCTCGATGCCCTCGGCCAGGATGGTCGCCCCGGTCCGGTCGGCGTGCTCGCGGACCGCGCTGATCATCCGCAGGTCGTCGTCGTCGAGGACCTCCTTGCGGACGTAGACGAAGTCGAGCTTGATCACGTCGGGGTTGACGAACGGCATCAGCGCGAGGGACGCCGGGTCGGCGCCGACGTCGTCGAGCGCCACGCCCCACCAGCGCTCCCGCGCCCAGCTCAGCCAGTGGAGCAGCTCCGCGGGGCGCTGCAGCAGCGCGCGCTCGGTGACCTCGAGGACGACCCGGAGGTCCTGCTCGGCCTGCTTCATGATCAGGATGAGGTCGTCGGGGGCGCGCGTGGCGGCGACGTCCGGCTCGACGTTCACGAACAGCGTCAGGTCGCTGCCCATGCCGGCTCGGATGGCCCCCTCCATCGCGCGTGCGCGGCAGACCCAGTCGAGCTCGCGGACCATGCCCATGTCGCGGGCGGTGCCGAACAGCAGGTCCGGGCGCTCGAGGGGCGTGCCCTTCGGCCCGCGGCTGAGGGCCTCGTAGGCCACGACCTCGCGGGTCCCGAGGTCCACGATCGGCTGGTACTGCGGGTCCACCGCCCGCGTCTCGAGGATCCGGTCGAAGTGGCGGGCGCGGCTGTACGGCAGGGCCGTCGCCCCGATCCGCCGGCGACCGGTGTCGGGGGGCACCGCGGGATCCTTCGGCCGCAGGACGCCGATCTCGGGCAGCGCGCTCACCTCCTCGCCGGGGACAGGTCTGGACACGGCCTTCACATCGGCCGGGGGGGGCGCCGCTTGAGGACCCGGACGGCAACCGTGCGCACAGATCCGCGGGCGCCGCCGCCGAGGTCCGGTCAGCATCGAGGCCCCCGCCCAGGCTGGTGGTGGAGGAGGGATTCGAACCCTCGAGGAGCTTGCACCCCTACTCGCTTTCGAGGCGAGCGCACTAGGCCGGACTATGCGACTCCACCGGGAGGCGGCATGGTACCCGCTCGCCTCCGGCGTTCACATCCCGTCGGCGGCGTCCGGGCGCCGGCGTCCGGGGCGTCGCCCGGCCCGTCGCGCGGCGAAGAAGTCGGTCAGGAGTCGGCCGCACTCCTCGGCCCGGACGCCGGCGACGACCTCGGGCCGGTGGTTGTGCGGGCCCTCGTCGACGAGGCGGAGGACCGACCGGGCGACCCCGGCCTTCGGGTCCGCGGCGCCGTACACGACGCGGTCGATCCGGGACAGGGCGATCGCGCCCGCGCACATCGTGCAGGGCTCGAGCGTCACGACGAGGTCGCAGCCGTCGAGGTGCCAGTTGCCGATCGCCGCCGCCGCGCCGCGCAGGGCCAGGACCTCTGCGTGGGCCGTCGGGTCTTGGTCGAGCTCGCGGCGGTTGCGGCCGACGGCGATGACCTCCCCTCCCCGCGCCACCACGGCGCCGACGGGGACGTCGTCGTGGGCCGCGGCGAGCCGCGCCTGCGCGATCGCCGCGGCCCTCAGGTCGTCGAGCGGGGCGGGTGGGACGGGGGCGGGCATCTCGGCGCACCGTACCGCCACGCCTCCGGACGCCGACGACCCCCCGAGGGAGAGTCGGGGGGTCGTCTCGCAGCGACCGCGTCCGGTCGCTGGATCCACTGGTCAGGCGGTGATGGAGACGGGGATCTGGCGCGGCTTGCGCTCCGGCGCGTGCGGGACGCGGACCTCGAGCACGCCGTTCTCCAGGTGGGCGGTGATCATGTCGGGGTCGACGCCGTCGGGCATCGTGAAGGACCGGGCGAACGCGCCGTGGCGACGCTCGCGGCGGACCCACGTGGCGCCCTCGGCCTTGGGGTCCTCGGGACGCTCGGCGCTGATCATCAGGCGCCCGTCCTCGAGGGTCACGTCCACGCTGTCCTGTGCCACGCCGGGCACGTCCATGCGGACGAGGAACGCCTCGTCGGTGCGGATGATGTCGACGGCCGGGGCGACGGCGTCGTCGGTCGTGGAGCGGGTGAGCTCACGCTGCAGGGCGGCGAGCTCGGCGAAGGGGTCGAAGCGGACGAGTGCCATCACGGACCTCCCTTTCATGTGTCTGGAAACCTGAGCCTGATGGACGCAGATAAATATACGCCCATCACCGAGATCTGCAACTCCTTCTCTCCCTCTCGGCGTTGTGCGTCGGGCGCTAGGGTCCCCCCGTGCCCGAGCGCGCCGACATCGCCGACTGGATCACCGAGCACCTGCCGAGGGGGTGGTTCGAGGACGTCGAGGTGCGCTGCGACAAGGACGAGATCCTGGTCGTCGGACGCCTCAAGCCCGTCGCCGACGAGCCTGACGGCGCCTGCATCGCCCGGTTCCGCGAGACCACGCGGGAGCGGCGGATGCAGATCGCCTCGGCTGCCGAGCGCCGGTTCGGGCGCAAGGTCAGCTGGGGCGCGGTCTGCGGACCCACCGAGCACCTCTTCACCACCCTCAGCGTCCCGGCGATGACGCGGCTGCGGTTGGACGAGCGGCGCGTCCTCGACACGCTGATCGACGCCGGGGTCGCCCGCAGCCGCAGCGACGCGCTCGCGTGGTGCGTCCGGCTGGTGGCGGCGAACGAGGAGGAGTGGCTGTCAGAGCTCCGCGTCGCCTTCGAGGCCGTCGAGCGCGTGCGGGCGGCCGGACCGGCGGGCAACCCCCCGGCCGAGGGCTGACACCCCGCGGGTCACACCGCCCGGGAGGGGCGGTGCAGATCAGCCACCTCGACGCGCCGACCCCCGAGCAGCGACACGACGACCGTCACGACCGCAGAGGAGGCCAGGGCCCCGGCGAAGGGCGGCAGGGTCGACACCGCCTCGGGGAAGGTGGCCCGCTCGAGGGCGGCGACCACCGAGCCGGTCGCGACGAGGTCGGGCAGCAGGGCCCCCGCCAGCCCCGCCGCGGCCCCGGCGACCGCGCCGGCGGCGGTGGCCCGGGACCACAGCCCGGCCAGCAGCGGGACGACGACGGCGGCGCAGAGGAGGTCGGCGACCAGCAGCAGCCGCAGCACGCTGTGGCCCTGCACCGCGACGACCACCGCCGGCACCATGACCGCGACGGTGATCAGGCGCGCCGTCGCCAGCCGCGGCGACGCCAGCTCCCCGGCCACGAGCGACGTCAGCCCCGTCTCGAGGGTGTCGACCGACGACGCGACCAGAGCCGTGCCGAGCACCAGGACGACACCTCCCACCGCCGTCGACAGCCCGCTGGTCAGCGCGAAGAACGGCACGGGGGAGACGTCGAGCCCCTGCCCGCTGCCGGCGGCCAGGACGCCGAAGAGCCCCACGACCACGATCACCGGCACGGTCAGGGCGATGCCGAGACCCGCGCCACGGCTGAGCGCCCGGGCGTCCGCCGCCGCCCACACCCGCTGCCAGTAGCCCTGGTGGAACATGTTCGCGGCGGTGACGGCGATGACGAGGGTCACGGCGACCTCGACGCCGGGACGGTCGACGCCGAGCAGCCCGCTGCCGGTCAGCGCCGCGCCGGCGTCGTCCACCGAGCTGACGACGGCCACGAACCCGACGGCCAGCAGCGCGATGATCATCCCCGACTGCCACCGGTCGGTGACCAGCGAGGCGCGGAGGCCACCCCACGTGGTGTAGGCGAGCGTCGCGGCCGCCACGGCGACGACGGTCAGGCGGGCGTCGACGCCGGCCACCAGACCGGTCACGCCAGCCACGGCGGTCAGCTCCGCAGCCACGTAGATGCCCATGTACGCGACGCTGACGACCGACACGACCGCCGCGAACCCGCGTCCGTACCGCAACCGGACGAACTCGCCCAGCGAGTGCCCGCGGGGCACCGCGCGCCGGATGCGGCTGCCGAGCACCGCGAACAGCGCGACCGGTGCGGCCGCCCCGACGGCGTAGCCGAGCAGGCCCACCAGCCCCACCGCTGCGCCCACCTCCGGCGGGGCGAACAGGATCCACGCCCCCATCCCGGCGGCGAGGAACGACAGGCCGAGGGTCACGGGCCCCTGGGAGTCCCGGGCGGTCGTGTACGTCTCGGCGTCGGTGTCACGTCCGACCGCCAGGCCGAGAGCGACGAACGCCCCGAGGGTGACGAGGACGACAGCGGTCCCCGCGGTCGCGTCGAGCACGGTGCGCACTCCCTCCGCCGGCATCAACCGGATCAGGTTCGTGGGGTCTGCTCCCGCCCCGGTGACGGGCGGTGCACTCTCAGCCGATGGGCTCCCCCGGCGTGTCTGGCAGCGTAGTGCACCCACCACCCCCACCTCACGGAGGTCCCCCGATGTCCAGCCCCTACCGCCGCGCGCTGGTGACCGGCGCGTCCTCCGGGATCGGTCGTGCCATCGCGACCGAGCTGGCCGCCGACGGCGTCGACCTCGTCGTCGTCGCCCGGTCCACCGACCGGCTGTCCGCGCTGGCCGACGAGCTCGACGTCGAGGTCGAGGTGATGACCGCCGACCTGCTCGACGACACCGACGTGCGCCGGGTGGTCGAGCGGCTGGGGGTCGACCCCGCCATCGACCTGCTCGTCAACAACGCCGGGTTCGGGAACGGCGGGCGCTTCGACCGCCTCGACCTCGACCGCGAGCTCGCCCAGGTCCAGATCCACATCCGCGTCATGATGCAGCTGACCCACGCCGCCCTGACGGCCATGCGAGCCCGCGGCGGCGGCGGCGGGATCCTGAACGTCTCGTCGATGGGTGGGTTCCAGCCCATGCCCGGCTCGGCGACGTACATGGCGTGCAAGGCGTACGAGACGAGCTTCAGCGAGTCGATCCGCCTCGAGAACGCCGGCAGCGGCATCCACGTCACCGCCCTCTGCCCCGGCTTCGTCGACACCCCGATGGTGCAGCGCGACGCGGCCGCACGGCGCCTTCCCCGCCAGCTGCTGCTGTCACCGGAGGGCGTCGCCCGGGCCGGCATCGACGGCGTGGCGGAGAACAAGGCGGTGGTGGTGCCCGGCGTCGGCTGGAAGGCGGCCGCGGCCCTGTCGGGCGCGATGCCGCGCAGCGCGACCCGGCTGCTGCTGGCAGGGGTCGGCAGACTGGGTCGCTCCGGCAGCTGACCGGAGCGAGCTGCGAGCCGAGGAGGAGCCGACATGCGCGACACCGACCAGCACCACGCCGGGGGGCGCTACGCCGAGGGGACCGCACTGGTCGTCGTGGACGTCCAGAACGACTTCGCCCACCCCGACGGGTCGTTGTACGTGCGGGGTGCCGAGCACGCCGTCGCCCGCGTCGCCGAGGAGGTCGCGACCGCCCGCGACGCCGGCGTGCCCGTGATCCACACCGCTGACTGGCACCCCCCGCGGACCCCGCACTTCGACGTCGACGGGGGGACCTGGCCGGTCCACTGCGTCGCCGACACCTGGGGCGCGGCGCTGCACGAGGCGGTCCCCGTGTCCGGCCCGGTCGTGCGGAAGGGGGTCGACGGGGGCGACGGCTACTCCGGGTTCAGCGTCCGCGACCCGGCGTCCGGGGAGGAGCACGCCACCGAGCTGGAGCGGCTGTTGCGGGAGGGCGACGTCCATCACGTCGTCGTCGTCGGCATCGCCACCGACGTCTGCGTGGCGGCCACCGTCGAGGACGCCCGCCGACTCGGCTTCGAGGTCACCGTGCTCGCCGACGCGACCGCTGCCGTCGACCTGGCCGAGGGGGACGGCGACCGCGCGCTCGACCGCATGCGCGACGCCGGCGCCACCGTCGAGGGGGTGCTCCGGTGACCCGGCTGCAGCTGACCGACGAGGTCGCGACCGCGCTCGCCGAGGGGCGGGGGGTCGTCGCCCTCGAGTCGACGCTGATCGCCCACGGCCTGCCCCGTGGGGACAACCTCGAGGTGGCCGGCCGCCTCGAGTCGATCGTCCGCGACGCCGGTGCGGTGCCGGCGACCATCGCGGTCGTCGACGGCCAGCCCCGCGTGGGACTCGACGCCGACGCCCTCAAGCGGGTCGCCACCGACGACGACGTGGTGAAGCTGAGCACCCGGGACCTCGGCGTGGCAGTCGCCACCGGGCGCACCGGCGCGACGACCGTCGCCTCCACCGCGCACCTGGCCGCGCTCGCCGGGATCGGCGTCTTCGCGACCGGTGGCCTGGGCGGCGTCCACCGCGAGGCGCGGGAGTCGTGGGACGAGTCCGCCGACCTGGCCGCCCTGGCCCGCACCCCGGTCGTCGTCGTCTGCGCGGGGGTGAAGTCGATCCTCGACGTGCCGGCCACCCTGGAGCGGCTCGAGACCCTGGGCGTCCCGGTCATCGGCTACCGCACCGAGGACTTCCCGGGCTTCTACCTGCACAGCTCGGGCCACCCCGTCGACTGGTCGCTCGACAGCGTCCCGGCCGTCGCCGACGTGGTGGAGGCCAACCGCGGGCTGGTCCTCGACGAGCGCGCGATGGTCCTCGCCAACCCCATCCCGGAGGCTGACCAACTGGACCCCACCACCCACGACCGGGTGCTGCACTCGGGCCTCGCGCTGCTGCAGAGCCGCCGCATCACGGGCAAGGACGTGACCCCGTTCCTGCTCGAGCACTTCCACGACGCGACCCACGGCGAGAGCCTGCGGGTCAACATCGCCGTCGTCGAGCGGAACGCGGCGCTCGCCGCCGAGCTGGCGGTCGAGCTCGCCGGCCGCCCGAGCAGCCGGTGAGGGCTCGCCGCGGCGGCACCCGGGGTGAGAGAGGGGGGAGGGCGGGGTGATCGCCGTCGTCGGTGACGTGCTCGTCGACGTGGTCGTGGCCCCGTCGACGGCCACGGCTCGGGGCAGCGACACGGCGTCGTCGATCACCTGGCGCCGGGGCGGCGCGGCGGCGAACACGGCGGCGTGGCTCGCCGCCGTGGGCGCGCCCGTCCGCCTCGTGGGCCGGGTCGGGGCCGACCTGGCCGGTCGCGCGCTCGCCGAGGTGCTCGGTGAGGCCGGCGTGGACTGCCGCTTCGCCGTCGACGCCGACGCCCCGACCGGCACGGTCGTCGCGATCACCAGCCCGTCGGATCGCGACATGTACACCAGCCGCGGTGCCGCCGGCCGCCTGTCACCCGAGGACCTCGGCACCGGTTGGCTGGACGGCGTCCGCCACCTCCACCTCAGCGGCTACGCGCTGCTCGGCGAGGGCACCCGCGCCGCGGCGCGGCGCGCCTTGTCCGATGCGGCCGCGGCAGGGGTCTCGATCAGCGTCGATCCGGCGTCCCGCGAGCCGCTCGCCGCCGTGGGGGTCGAGCGGTTCCTCTCCTGGCTGCCACCCGGCGTCCTGCTGACCCCCAACACCGACGAGGCCGCGCTGCTGGCGGGTGTGGACGACCCGCTGCGGGCGGCGGCGGCTCTCGCCGGACGGGTGGGCGAGGCGGTGGTCACCTGCGGGGCCGACGGGGCGGTCTGGTCCGACGGCGTCCAGTCGGAGGTCGTCGACGCGCACCCGTGCGGCACCCGTGCCGTCGACCCGGTGGGCGCCGGCGACGCGTTCACCGCCGGGCTCCTCCACGCCCGGACCCGGGGGGCGTCGGTCTCCCACCAGCTCGCCGAGGCGGTCCGCGTCGCGGCGCGGGCGGTCGGCGGGGACCACCCCGGTCAGGGCCGGTAGCCCACCACCGTGGCGCACCCCGCGCGCAGGGCCGACCACGGGCCGGGGGCGCGGAGCACCGCGATCGCCGCGGGTGCGAAGGCCACCGCCGACCCGTCCCCCGCTAGGCCGTCGGCGAGCTGCCCGATGGTCGGGAGGTGGCCGATCACGGCCACCCGCCGGACGTCTGGACCCAGCTCGGCCAGGCGCAGGAGGAGGCTGGCCGCGGTGGCCTCGTAGATGCGGTCGTCGACCTCGACCGCGCCACCGATGTCGCCGACGGCCTCGAGCGTCTCCGTCGCCCGGCGGGCCGACGAGCACAGCACGAGGTCGGGGGCGAACCCGACCACGACATCCGCGCGCTCGCGGGCGCGGCGACGGCCCTCGTCGGTGAGGGGACGCAGCGCGTCGGGGGTGCCCGGAGCCCCGGGGGCGGCGTCGGCGTGGCGCATGAGCAGGAGGTGGAGGTGCGTGGCGGTCACTCCCGCAGCATGCCGGAACGCCGTCCCCGGCGAGAGCGGGTACGGTCCGGGACCGATGAGTCCTGCAGAGCTGGTGGCCGAGCTGGCCGAGGCCTACCGCGAGCACGCCGATGCCGAGGCGGCCGAGGCGATGTCGGCGTACATGCGCGGGCAGTTCCCCTTCATCGGGATCCAGGCGAAGCAGCGCCGCGCGATCGACCGCGCCGTCACGGCGAAGGCGCCCTCACGGCCGACGCACCACTACCTGGTCAAGGTCGCCCGCGACTGCTGGGGGCGGCGCGAGCGGGAGTACCAGTACTTCGCCGTCGACTACCTGCGGCGCCACCACCGGCGGTTGGACCCGCCGTTCCTCGAGATCAGCCGGGAGCTCGTGGTCACCAAGTCGTGGTGGGACACCGTGGACGCCCTGGCGGGCGGGGTGATCGGCCCGTTCGTGCGCGCGCACGGGATGGTCGAGGCCATGGACAGCTGGGTCACCGCGGACAACCTGTGGGTGGTCCGCACCGCCCTCTTGTTCCAGCTCGCCGCGAAGGAGGACACCGACGTCGAGCGGCTGTTCACCTACTGCCTGCAGCGCGCGAACGACGGCGACATCTTCATCCGCAAGGCCATCGGCTGGGCGCTCCGCCAGCACGCGAGGACCGACCCGTACGCGGTGAAGCGGTTCGTCGCGGCGCACGCCGACACCCTCAGCCCCCTGTCGATCCGCGAAGCGATGAAGCACCTGACCGGCGAGGCCTGACCGACCCCGAGACGTCCTCAGGGCCGGTGGGGGGCAGGTCCGGGGCGCTCCCGGATCCGCCCGGGCGGGGGCGTGGCCATCGTGGAGCGCATGGACCACGCACCGCCCACGCACCGCCCACCGACCGCCCACGGCCCCCTCCCCCCGCCTCCCCCCGCACCTCCCTGGCAGGCGGGACCGCCGCGCCGGTCGCGCCTGCCGAGCACCGCCGAGGTCCTCGGCTGGGGCGGCGGATCGACGACGGTGATCGGCGTGGTCGCCGTCACCTGGGACTTCTGGGCCCGCATCCCCGACGGGGTGCTGGTCGGCCTGCTGCTCCTCGCGAGCGGCGTGCTGGGCGTCGCCGCGGGGGTGGTCGGCGACCGCGACCGCGGCGACG
>NZ_CAXQBR010000039.1 GCF_964222135.1 Euzebya sp. | reverse complement strand
CCCCCCCCCCCCCGCGCCGCTATGCTCGATGTCGCTATGGGCGGCGGGATGGGTGGGGACGACGGCGCGAACCAGGACACGGTTCGGCGCCAGAACCTGGGCGCGGTGCTGCGGCAGATGCACCGCGCCGGGCAGCTGTCCCGGGCGGCGCTGACCACCGCGACCGGTCTGAGCCGATCGACCGTCGCCGGCCTCGTCGCCGACCTCGAGGACCGTGGGCTCGTGGACGAGGGCGACGCCGTCGTCACCGGGTCCCCGGGCCGACCGTCACCGGTCGTGCACATCCGCGGCGACGCGGTCGCGGTCGTCGCCGCGGACCTGCAGATCTCCCGGGTCACGACGGCCGTGATCGGCCTGGGCGGCGACGTCCGGCACCGCACGTCGCGGGATCGCCCCATCGGGCGTCGTGAGGTCGAGGCCACCCTCGACCAGCTGTGCGAGCTGATCGAGCAGGCGGTGGTGGACGCCGGAGCCACCCAGATCATCGGTCTTGGCGTCTCCGTCCCGGGGATCGTCCGACACGACGACGGCCACGTGCACCTGGCGCCCAACCTCGGGTGGACCGACGTCCCGCTCGGCGACCTGCTGCGCGAGCGCCTCGCCGCCTCCCGGACCGCCGTCGCGGTCGGCAACGAAGCCGATCTCGGCGCCCTCGCAGAGCACGTCCACGGCGCCGGCGCCGGCACGCGGGACATGGTCTACGTGTCCGGCGCGACCGGCATCGGGGGAGGGGTCATCGTCGGCGGACGCCCGCTGACCGGCGTCGCCGGGTACGGCGGCGAGGTCGGGCACATGGTCGTCAACCCCGACGGGCTGGCGTGCCGCTGCGGGTCCGTCGGCTGCTGGGAGACCGAAGCCGGCCAGGCGGCCCTGCTCCGACACATGGGGTGGGCGGACAGCGACGAGCAGCGCGTGGTCGCCGCCGTCCTGAGCGAGGCCGCGGCGGGTTCGGCTCGTGCCGGCACCGCCCTCGCGGAGGGGGGGCGGTGGCTCGGGCTCGGGCTCGCCCCCCTCTTCAACCTCTTCAACCCGCCGCCGGTCGTGCTCGGTGGCCTGTACGCGCGGGCCTTCCCCCACCTCATCGACGCCGTCCGCCAGGAGGTGGACGGGCGGTCGCTCCGGCCGTCGCGCGCCCTCGCGGCGATCACCCCCGCGATGCTCGGCGAGGACTCCTCGCTGCTGGGCGCGGGCGAGCTCGCACTCACCCCGCTGCTCGCCGACCCCACGGTCGTCGAGCGCACCGCGGGCGACCCGCGCACCCAGACCCAACCGGCCTGAACCGGTCGGGTCGGGCGATCACCCCTCCGCGACGAGCTCGGCGATGCGGTCGCCGAGCTGGTCGGTGGTGGCGCCCATGTCGGGGCCGGCCATGGCGTCCATCTCGACCAGGACGGTGGCGGCGGCGTCTTCCAGGGCGGTGGCGGCGTCGGGTTGGCCGAGCTGGGCGAGGCACAGGCTCGCACTCAGGACCGCGGCGACGGGGTTGGCCCAGCCCTTGCCGGCGATGTCGGGGGCTGAGCCGTGGACGGGTTCGAACATCGAGGGGTGGGTGCCGGTGGGGTTGAGGTTGCCGCTGGCCGCCAGGCCCAGGCCGCCCTGCACCGCCGCGCCCAGGTCGGTGATGATGTCACCGAACAGGTTGTCGGTGACCACGACGTCGAAGCGGTCGGGGGACTGCACCAGGTACAGGCACATCGCGTCGACGTGGACGTAGTCCCGCTCGACGTCGGGGTAGTCGGCCTCCCCGATCTCGGTGAAGGTCCGCATCCACAGATCACCGGCGTGGTTGAGCACGTTGGTCTTGTGCACCAACGTCAGATGCCCGTTGCGGCCGCGGGCCCGGTCGAAGGCGTCGCGGACGACCCGGTCGACCCCACGGCGGGTGTTGACCGACTCCTGGGTGGCGACCTCCGCGGCCGTGCCCCGGTAGAGGCTGCCGCCGGCGCCGGCGTACATGCCCTCGGTGTTCTCCCTGACGATGACCATGTCACAGCGGTCCGGGGTCAACCCCGCGACGGGGGTCGGGACACCGGGGAGCAGCTTGACGGGACGGAGGTTGACGTACTGGTCGAAGGCGAAGCGGAGCTTCAGCAACAGGCCGCGTTCGAGCACCCCGGGGGGCACCTCGGGGGTGCCGACCGCGCCGAGGAGGATCGCGTCGACGTCGTCGAGCTCGGCCATCACGCTGTCGGGCAGCACCTCACCGGTCGCGAGGTAGCGACGGCCACCCAGGTCGTAGTCCACCCTCGAGGTCGTGAACCCGAAGCGGGCCTCAGCGGCATCCACCGCCTTCAGCGCCTGAGCCGTCACCTCCGGCCCCACCCCGTCACCGCCGATGACGGCGAGCGAGTACGTCGTCATGCCTCGGCCGCGTACGCGTCACGCGGGACCGTCGCCGGCTCCGGCCCGACCTCGTCGTCCACCCCGTCCCCGGTCGCGAGCGACCGCCCCGACGCCTGGTCGAAGACGTGGACGCGATCGATGTCGACGCCCACGTCCACCGGATCGCCGATCGCGTGGGTGACCTCCGGCGGCGCCTTCACGCGGATGACCGTGTCGCCGACCTCGACGTCGACGAGCACGCGATCGCCGAGCGGCTCCACCGCGTACACCACGCCGCGGACCGGCGGCAGACCGGGACGCGACCGGTCGACCACGAGGTCCTCGGGGCGGACGCCGAGCTGGAGCGGGCCCTCGGCCCCGCGCGCCTGCGCGGGCGCGGGCAGCCGCCACCCCTCGCCCACCAACTCCGCGCCGTCGAGGCGACAGCTGAGGAGGTTCATCCGCGAGCTGCCCACGAACGTCGCGACGAACCGGTTGACCGGCTGGTCGTAGATCTCGTCGGGGGTGCCGACCTGTTGGATCTCGCCCTGGTGCAGCACGGCGATCCGGTCGGCCATGGACATCGCCTCGGCCTGGTCGTTCGACACGTAGATGAAGGTCCGACCGACGTGGCGGTGCAGCCGCATGAGCTCAGCGCGCATCTCCACGCGGAGCTTCACGTCCAGGTTGGTCAGCGGCTCGTCCATCAGGAACGCCCGCGGCTCGCGCACGAGCGCGCGGCCGAGGGCGACGCGCTGCTGCTCGCCGCCCGACAGCTGACCGGGGCTCCTGGCGAGCAGGTGGCCGATGTGCAGCAGGTCCGCGACCTCCCGCACCCGCGCGTCCGCGTCGTCGGCGGGGATGCGCCGGGCCCGCAGGGGAGAGGCGATGTTCTCAGCGACGGTCTGCTTGGGGTACAGCGCGTAGCTCTGGAACACCATCGCGACGTCGCGCTCAGCCGGTGTGGCGGCGCCGGCCGACATGCCGTCGAAGCGGACCTCGCCGCCGTCGGGTCGCTCCAGCCCGGCGATCACGCGCAGGGTGGTCGTCTTCCCGGCGCCCGACGGGCCGAGCAGCACGAAGAACGACCCGTCCTCGATGTCGAGCGAGATGTCGCGGAGGGCCTCGACGTCGTCGAACGCCTTGGAGATGTGCGTCAGCTCGACGCGGCTCATGCAGCCACCTTCCCTGTGTCCTCGTGGTACACGCGCGGCTCGGTGCCGATGAACGTGACCTCGACCTTCTCGTCCGCGCCGAAGCGCGTCGTCGGCGGGGTGCGGACGTGGACCTGGTGACCGTCCATGTCCACCGCGTAGATGATCTCGTCGCCCAGCGCCTCGCGCGCCACGACGGTGCCGAGCCCGCCGGCCCCGTCGTGCGGACGGTCGATGGCGAGCCACTCGGCCCGCACCCCGGCGACCAGCCCGTCGGTCCGCGGCAGGTCCCGGGGGATCGGCAGCCGCAGGCCCGAGGGGCTCCGCAGGCTGTGGTCGTCGACCTCGACCGGGAGGATGTTCATCGCCGGCGTGCCGATGAAGGAGGCCGCGAACAGCGACGCCGGGCGGTCGTAGACCTCGAGCGGGGTGCCGACCTGCTCCAGGCGGCCCTGGTTCATCAGGGCGATCCGATCGCCCAGCGACATCGCCTCGACCTGGTCGTGCGTCACCATCACCATCGTCGCGCCCAGCCGGGCCTGCAGGTGCTTGAGCTCGGTCCGCATGTCGAGCCGCAGCTCCGCGTCGAGGTTGGTGAGCGGCTCGTCGAGCAGGAACGCCTGCGGCTCGCGCACCATCGCGCGGGCCAGCGCGATGCGCTGCTGCTCCCCGCCGGACAGCTGGTGCGGCTTGCGGCCGAGCAGCTCCTCGAGCCGCATGGTCTTGGCGACGTCCTCGATCCGCCGTGCCGCCTCCGCCTTGGCGACCTTCGCCGCGCGGAGGGGGTAGCCGATGTTGTCCCGCCCGTTGAGGTGCGGGTAGAGGGCGTAGAACTGGAACACCATCGCGATGTCCCTGGCGCCCGGGGTGAGGTTGTTCACCACCCGGTTGCCGATGCGGATGTCGCCGCTGGTCTGGCGCTCCAGCCCCGCGATGCAGCGCAGCGTGGTGGTCTTGCCGCAGCCGGAGGGGCCGAGCATGACGAAGAGCTCGCCGTCGGCGATCTCGAGGTCGAGGTCCTGGACGGCGACGGTGCCGTCGGGGAACTGCTTGTGCAGCGAGGTGATCGAGATCTCGGCCATCAGCGCCGCACCGCCCCGAAGGTCATGCCGGCGACGAGGTGCTTGCGCACCAGGTAGCCGAAGACGAGCACCGGGAGGGCGAAGACCATCGCCGAGGCGGCGACCAGCCCCCACTGGGTCTCCGAGCCGCCGAACAGGCCGGCGATCGCGGGCGGGGCGGTCCGGGCGGCACCGCCGCCGGGCGTGAGGAAGATCGCGAACACGAACTCGTTCCAGGTGAAGATCAGCGAGAACACGGCGGTGGCGAAGATGCCGGGGCGGAGCAGGGGGAGGAGCACCGTGCGGAACGCCTGGATGCGGGAGAACCCGTCGACCATGGCTGCATCCTCGTACTCCGCGGGGATCTCGTCCACGAACCCCTTGAGCATCCAGATCGTGAACGGGAGGTTGAAGGCGGTGTAGAGCAGGATGAGGCCCAGCCGCGTGTCGAGGAGCCCGAGCGACCGGTACATCAGGAACAGGGGGATGACCGCCACGACGGGTGGGATGAACCGCGTCGAGAGGATGAAGAACAGCTGGTCCTTGCCCGCTTTCAGGGGGAACCGCGAGTAGGCCCAGGCGGCCGGCGTCCCGATCACCGTCGCGAGCACGGTGGCGGTGACGGCGACCACGACGCTGTTGGTGAAGTTGGTGACCAGGGCGGACGCCTGCCGGTCCGGACCCGAGGTGCCGCGCGCGATGAAGACGTCGCGGTAGTTGTCGAGGGTCGGGTCGAACCCGACGAACTCCGGCGTGGAGGACAGGATCGAGGACTGCTCCTTAACCGACGCCTCGACCATCCACAGGATCGGGAACACCATGAAGATCCCGAGGATGACGAGCAGCGACTTCTCGACGACGGTTCGCGCGCTCATCGGGTCCGCAGCCTTTCGAGGTACTTGATGAAGATGACGGCGAGGATGTTGACGACGATCAGCATCAGCACCCCGTACGCCGACGCGAGGCCGGTGTCGAAGTTGCGGATCGCCAGCTTGTAGATGTGGAAGCTGAGCGTCTCGGTCGTGCCGCCCGGTCCGCCGCCGGTCACGATCAACACGATGTCGAAGAGGCGGAAGGCGTCGATGATCCGGAACAGCACCGCGATCAGCAGGATGGGCCAGACGATCGGCAGCGTGATGCTGCGGAACTTGAACCAGTCGCTGGCCCGGTCGATGTCGGCCGCCTCGTAGAGGTAGGCCGGCACGGCGTTCAGGCCGGCCAGGGCGATGACCATGATGAACGGCGTCCACTGCCAGGTGTCGACGAGGATGAGCGAGATCAGGGCCACGCCCTGCTCGCTCAGCCACTGGGGTCCGTCGACCCCGACCATCCGCAGGGTGCCGTTCACCACGCCGAAGCTCGAGTCGAGCATCAGGCGCCAGAACGCGCCGACGATGACCGGTGAGAGCATCATCGGGATCAGGAAGATCACCGTCAGCAGCCCGCCGCCGCGTCGTTGCCGGTGGATCAGGTAGGCCAGGCCGAAGCCCAGCACGGTCTGCAGCCCCACCGCGCCGACGACGAACAGCCCGGTCGTGATGGCCCTCGAGCGCACCTGGTCGCTCGAGAGCAGGCGCGTGTAGTTCTCGAACCCGACGACCTCGACGTCGGCGTTGCCCGTCGCCGAGTAGTCGGTGAAGGACAGGACCACCACGTACAGCAGCGGGAAGATGAACAGCCCGAAGAGCAGCAGGAGGGTGGGGGCGACGGACAGCCGCCCCAACCACCGGTCAGGGAGCCAGCGCCAGCGCGCCGCCGCTGGTGGGGCGGCGAAGACCGGGCTGATCCCTGCCGCATCCTCCTCCGGCGGCGCGCTGACCGACATCAGATGCCGCCGTCCAGGATGCTCTGCTCCTGCTCAGCCAGGCTGTCGAGCGCCTCGATCGGGTCCTGCGTCCCGGTGATGGCCGCGTTGGCCTGGGTGCTGTGGACGTCGATCATCTGGAAGAACTCGGGGATGGCCCAGAAGTCCTTCAGGCTGTCGACGGAGTCGGTGAACGCCTGGTTCCACGGACGGGCGTCGATGAAGGCGTCGGAGTTGAGCGCGTCGGTCCGCGCCGGCACGCCGCCCGCCTCAGCCCACAGCTCCTGGACCTCGGCGGAGGAGAACCACTCCATGAACTCGAGCGCCGCATCCTGCTCGTCGGAGTAGGCGGACACGTGCATGCCCATCCCGCCGAGGGGGGAGACGTCGACCTCGCCATCGGGCAGCTCCGCGAAGCCGAGCTTGCCGAGGATCTCCTCCTCGGTCTCGCCGAGGGTGGAGTTCTCCGGCAGCTGGATGCCCTCCAGGCCGGCGACCCAGTTCATGCCCATGCAGGCCTCGCCCTGGTTGATGGCGGTGTTGACCTCGCCGATGAAGGCGGTGCCGACGCCGGAGGGTGCGAGGGGCACCATCTCCTCCACCAGTTGGGTGATGGCGGCCTGACCGGCCTCGTCGTTGACGATGCCCTCGACCTGGCGGCTCTCGGGGTCCCAGATCTCCCCGCCGTTGACCCAGATCACCTGGTTGAGGGTGATGCCGGCGGTGTCGTAGTCGGGAGCGCCGTGGAAGGCGAGGCCGGCGATGCCGTTCTCCTCCTGGCACTGCGCGGCGACCTCGAGCATCTCCTCCCAGCTGCCCGGCGGCTCCTCGCCGATCAGGTCGGTCCGGTAGACCAGCACCCAGGTGTCGGCCAGCAGCGGCAGGCCGTAGACGTTGCCGTCGGGGTCGAACTGGCCGTCGGCGGCGAGGGGGTACTGGGCGTAGGCGGCCAGCAGGTTGGAGGGGTACGCCTCGAGGTCGATGTTCTCGTTGGCGAACTCGGTCAGGTCCATCACGTGCCCGCCCTCGACGGCTTCGCCGATGAACTGGCTGTCGAGGATCGGGATGTCGAAGCTGGTCTCGCCGGCGGCGAACTGGGTGAAGATCGCGTCGTGCCACTGCCCGAAGGGCACCGTCTCGACGTTGAAGTCGACGTCGGGGTTGACCTCTGCGTAGTTCTCGTTGGCGAAGTCCTCCAGCAGCTGGGCAGGCGCCCAGTCGAACCACACGAGGTCGAGCGTGGTCGGCCCGCTGGACCCCGCCCCCTCGTCGGCATCGGCGTCGGCATCGGCATCGTCGGAGTCGTCGGCCCCGGCGTCGGCGTCGGCGGCGTCCTCGCCGCCGCCGTCGCTCGCGTCGGTGGCCTCGTCCTCGGCGGTGTCCCCGCCGGCGTCGTCGCCGTCGTCGGAGCCGCTGCACGCAGCCGCGAACAGCGCCAGGACGAGGCAGAGGGCGAGCGTGCGGAGCACGCTGCGGCGGACAGTCGATGTGGGTGTCATGTATCGGCTCCTTGTAGGGTCACGTGCTCCAGGGGGGGTGGAGTTCCCCTCCCGCTGAAGATGTCGGCGAGGGCGCGCAGGTCGGCCTCGGTCGCCTCGATGGCCGGTGCGACGGCCTCCATGAGGGCGTAGGCGTGGACGAGGCCGTGGTGGCGCAGGTGGGTCGTGGGGACGCCGGCCGCGCGCAGCGCGGCGGCGTAGGCATCCCCCTCGTCCCGCAGGGGGTCGTGCGATGCGGTGCTGACCACGGCGGGTGGCAGCCCGCTCAGGTCGGACGCGGCCGACGGCGAGGCGTCGGGGTCGTCTGCCGGGGCGTCGTAGTGGCGCAGGAACCAGGCCATCGTGGCGGCGGTCAGGCCGTACCCCGAGGCCATCTCCACGTACGAGCGCGTGCTCATGGTGAGGTCGGTGACGGGGTACAGGAGCAGCTGCGCGGCGATGGCGGGGGTCCCGGCGTCCCTCGCCCTGCGGGCGGTCACGGTGGCGAGCGCACCACCGGCGCTGTCCCCGGCGACGACGACCGCGTCGGGGTCCCCGCCGAGGTCGTCCACGTGCGCGCAGGCCCACCGCGTCGCGTCCACGGCGTCCTCCACGGGATCGGGGAAGGGGTGCTCCGGCGCCAGCCGGTAGTCCACGGCCAGGACGACGGCGGGGAGGACCTGGGCGATCCGTCGGCACAGGTCGTCGTGGCTGTCGAGGTCGCCGATGACCCACCCGCCGCCGTGGAAGAACACCACGGTGGGGAGGGTGGGCCGTCCGGCGACCACCGCGGCGGCCGGCCGGTACCGCCGTGCGGCGAGGGCGCGCCCCTCCAGGTCGATCCGGAGATCGTCCACGGCGCCCACGGGCATCGGTCGGTGATCAGGTCCGCGACGCGCCGCCATCACCCGCCGGTACTCGGCGCGAGCCTCGGTCGGCGACAGCTCGCTGTACGGCCGGAGGCCGAGTCGAGCCGTGGCCGCCAGGCTGGCGTCGACTGCGGGGTGGAGGTCCATGGCTTGGTGGCGGGGCTAGACGTCGCGTCCGCCGTCGACCTCGAGGCCGTGGCCGGTGACCAGCGACGCCTCGTCGGACGCGAGGTACACGGCGGCCCAGGCGATGTCCTCGGGCTTCGACATGCGGCCGAGGGGGATCGTGCTGACCACCTCTGCGCGCCGCTCGTTGTCCATCTCCTCCTCGCCGGTGAAGACCTTCAACATGCCGGTGTCGCCCATGACCGGGTTGATGGCGTTGACCCGGATGTGGTGGGGGGCGAGCTCGAGCGCCAGCGTCTTGGTGAGGTTGAGCACGAACGCCTTCGAGGCGTTGTACAGGTTGAGGAGCGGCCGGGGGCGGACGGCCGCGGTCGACGCGGTGTTGATGATCACGCCGCCGCCCTGGGCCTTCATGATCGGGACCACCGCCCGGCAGCCGGCGAAGACCCCGTACATGTTGACCGCCGCGAGCTGGTCGAACAGCTCGTCGGTGGCGTCCTCGATGGGGGTCGGCGCCTGCGCGATGCCGGCGTTGTTCACCATCACGTCGATGCGTCCCCACCGCTCGGCGGCGGTGTCCACCGCGCCGCGCACCGCGGCGTCGGCCGTCACGTCGACGGCGGCGGCGGCCGCGTCGTGGCCCGCCTGGCGGAGCTCCTTGGCGACCAGCTCGGCCGCCTCGCCGTTCAGGTCCGTCAGCAGCACGCTGGCGCCCTCGGCGCAGTAGCGGCGGGCGATCCCCTCGCCGAAGCCGGAGGCCGCCCCGGTGACGACGGCGACCTTCCCGGCCAGGCGACCCGCCCTGGCGTCGTCAGCCACGGGAGGCGACGTACTTGTCGAGGACGGACATGAACGCCCGCGACCACTCCGGCAGGTCCGGCCACCCCGTGCAGGAGACGATGTTGCCGTCGACGACGTCCTTCCCCTCCTGGTAGGTGGCGCCCGCGTTGACGATGTCGCCCGCCAGGGGTGGGTACCCCGACGTGGTGCGCCCCTGCAGCAACCCGTAGGCCTGGGGGACCTGGGTGCCGTGGCAGATCAGCCCGACGGGCTTGTCGGCCTCGAAGAAGTGGCGGGTGATGCGCTCGCAGTCCGCATCCAACCGGATGTACTCCGGCGCGCGACCGCCGGGGATGACCACCGCGGCGTAGTCCGCGGGATCGACGTCGGCGAACGCGAGGTCGACCGGGAGGTGCCGGCCCTGCCGCTCGGTGTAGGCGTCCCACCCCTCCTCGAAGTCGTGGACGACCAGCTTGACCAGCTTCGTGGTGGGCGCGGTGACGACCACCTCGTACCCGGCCTCGCGCAGCCGGAACACCGGATACATCGCGTCCAGGTCCTCGGCTGCGTCCCCGGTCAGGATCAGCACCTTCTCGGCCACTTCGGCTCCTTCCGTACCACTCGGTGAGTAGATTGTTGACAATCTACGAGTGGCTCGGATCGGGGCGCAAGGGGTTTGTTGGGTGGTCTACACAATTCGTCCGGATGCGGTCAGCGTGTCACCCGTCGGAGCCGTGGAAGGTCGCGTCGTCGACCTGCAGGGCGACAGCGCGGTCCATGTGCTCCTGGACCAGCTCGAGGGCGCGGGCCTCGTCGCCCTCCTTGATCGCGGCGACGAGGTGGCGGTGCTGTGGGACGATGTGCTCGGGGACGGGGTAGGCGGTGCGCAGCCTGATGAGGCACATCCGCGTCTCGACGAGGAGGGTCGAGAACATCCGGACCAGCCGCTTGCTGCCCGCGGCGGCGACCAGGGACTCGTGGAAGCGCAGGTCCACCTCGGTGATCTCGTGCCACTCGCCGCCCCGGGCCGCCTCGGCGAGCCGGTCGACGGCGTCCTCCAGCACGGCGATGGCGTCGGCATCCCCCGCCGCCATGAGGAGCCGGATCGCCGCCCCCTCGGTCACCGCCCGGCAGCGGTAGACGTCGATGACGTCCTCGAGGTCGAGCGTGGCCACGAACGTGCCCCGGCCGCGGTGCGAGACCAGCAGCCCCTGGGCGACCAGTCGCTGCAGCGCCTCGCGGATGGGGCCCCGGCTGACCCCGAGGCGGGTGGCGAGCTGCGCCTCGTCGAGCCTCGAGCCGCTCTCGACGCTGCCGGACATGATCGCCTCGGTGATGCGGTCGGCGATGACCGCGCTGGTCGGCGCCGACGTCAGCGGCTTGAGGCTGTCGAACGTGGTCATGGTCCTCCTGTGGGCTGCGCCCCGGACACCCGCCACCGCGACGCGCACCGTGGAGAGTGTAGATTGTTGACAATCCTAGCACGCGGGTGCTTCGCTGAGCACCGGCCGACATCGAGGAGCACCCCGCCGTGACCAGCCCTGGACCATCCCGCGATGGCCGTGACCACGTCGTGGTCCACAACCCCTCCACCGGCGAGGTCGTGGGCACGGTCCCGTGCCACGGTCCCGAGGCGGTCGACGCGGCCTGGGGGGGGGGCGCGGCGCG
>NZ_CAXQBR010000038.1 GCF_964222135.1 Euzebya sp. | reverse complement strand
CGTCTCGGGGATGGAGGGGACGTCGCACGGGGTTCCATCCGCGATGGCGATCACCAGGTCGCAGGCGTCGTCGGTTTCGATCTCCTCGAGGACGATGTCGTTCTTGGCCAAGAACACCCCAGGTGGCGAGCCGTGTGTCACCGGTCAGGGTAGGCGTCCTGGCGAACAGGGACGCGCGCGGCGGTCGGTTGATCGCGGCGTCCAGCAGTCCGAGATCCCGCACCTCGATGGGCCCGCCGACGGCGATCCGTGCGATCTGGAGCGCCTGCTCGGTGGTGAGGTGGCGGACCGTTTCACTCATCCACTCGGGCGAGCAGGTCGGCGAAGCGCGCCGCGCCGTCCTCAGCCAGCCGGAGGGTCAACTCGTCGTCAGCCCGCCGCACCAGGTACTCCTCGACCGCGGCGGTGACGATCTGGTGCGAGGTCGCCCGCCGGCTGGTCCCGCTCTTGCAGCTGCATTGGTGGGTTGTACGCGCGAGCTCGACGAGGCCCAGGTCGGGGCCTGGAATGTCGCTGAGGAGTTCCACGTCGCCGAGCAGCTGGCCGAGCGTGCGATGCGGCTGCGCCTCCAGCGGATCCGCGGCAACATCACCCGCCACCGCGGCTGGTCATCAGACCGGCACTGAGTGGTCGCCGGTCCCAGGCACGTAGAGTGCGTCGCCACGACGCGAGGCGGAGGGCGGGAGTGACTGAGGTCTATGTGCAGGAGCTGCGGGCCGACGATCTTGTGGTTCGTGGCGGCGTCAACACGCTGGACCCTGACGAGCTGTACGTGCAGTGCCTAGATGCCCACGACCGCTATGGCGTGTATGGCTTCTCCGTCTTCGTCGGGCCAGATCTCGACGAGCTTGGCGCGTGCGTCTACAACAAGAAGCTCAGCGTGGCTCGGGTTGGTGACCTGTCGGACATCTACTGCTCGTTCTTTCAGACCGGCGATCCGCCGCACCATACGCTGGTCGTGTCGGACGACCTGCCGTCGGTCGAGCGCTTGACCGAGGTGGCTGCGGTCTTCAAGGTGGCCGTAGACAACCCAAACCCGAAGGAGAGGAGGTGGCGGCCGTGACGCGAGTCAAGGTGGACTTCAACGCGATCGAGAACGACGTCTACCTCTCCATGCTCCTGACGCTGGCTCGCAAGCCCCTCCGGGAGGACCAGCGCGTCACGTTGTTCGACGCTGACGGCCTGCAGTGCCAGGCGGTGGTCGACATGGTCAAGGGTGGTCGGGTCCGGTTCCGTCTGGACCCGTCGACGTTCGTAGATGACCCGTCGGCTCTGGTCAACTCCTAGCTCAGCCCCTCGGCCAGCGTCTCGCGGCCGGCTGCGACGGTGGTGTCGTAGGGCCGGGAGTAGTGGACAGCCAGGACCGCCCGGGATGTGGCGAACCGCAGCCATCATCGCGGGTCTGACTCGTAGGCCTGCCCTCGGTGGCGGATCGCCACCACGCGCACGGTGTGGTCGTCGCGCAGTTGGCAACAGCACCCCGTGGGGGCATGCGCTATTCAGATCGGCGCGACGCCACCGACGACCCGACCTCGTCGAGGGGCACCACGTCGTCGTCGGCGAGGTCGGCGAGACCGTGTTGGATGGCGCGGAGGGTCGCGTCGTCGGAGAGGACGTCCGCGCGTCGAGCAGGTCGGCGAGTCGGCTGCGGAACTCACGGACGGCCACCACCTTGGGTATGGCCGTAGTGTCGCAGCACGGTGCACGCCGGGCTCACTGAGGACCCGTCGAGGCCAGACGCCGGTGGCATGGTGTCGTGGAACTCAGTGGTCAGGTACCGCAGGATCAGCCACGCTGTTCCCGCAGCCAGTCGACAGAGTCCGGCCCGCGGAAGGTGCCGGCCATGCGGGCGACAGAGACCCGCCGGCGCGTTCCCAAGGGCTCGACCTTGGCGCTGGACATGCGCACAGGGCGGCCTTGGTGGTCACGGCGAAGTCGTCCGGTGACCAGGACCTCCTCGCCGATCATCCCGCCTGCCCTGGGGAGGGCGCTGGGCTGGACGTCGCAGCGAACAGTACGGACGAAGACGCCCTCGCGGACGCTGACGTGGGCGCCCTTGGTCAACGTGGCTGTGACGAGCACACCTTCGATGGAGCCGATGGCCTCAGTCTGTTCGTGGAGGATGCGGTCGAGGGTCCGGAAGGTCTGGCGTGTGATCCGTCGGCGGTGGTCGTGCCGCCCCAAGACAAGGCCGTCGATGCTGGAGTCTCCGAAGACCTTGGAGGCCTCGTAGAGATGCCGCGCAGTCGTCTCGGACATCCACTCGGGCAAGTCGCCGTCCTGCTCCAGCTGGTCAACTCCGTCCTCGATCCGCTTCGCGATGTGCTCGAACTCGCGGTCGATGTCGATCGTGGCATCGACGGGCTGCGGGGCCCAGACGATGGTCGGCTCAGAGGCGTGGAGCTCGCCGACGGTGAAGGCGACACCCGTGTCCTTGGAGGCGTCGCGCATCATCCGCACGGCGACGTCGACCATGGTGCTGAACTGCTCGGCCGTCACCAGCCGGGACTCACCTTGGACGATGAACCTGATCACCACAGCACCTCCCTTCCACGCTCGACGATTGCGCCATGGCCAGTGTGCACCATGGGGCCGACATGCGGTGATCCGTCAGGCACGGCTGACGCCCACCCGGATGCGGCAGCTCCACTCGCTGCGTCGGCCCTTCTGACGACTGCCTCCGGACCCCGGCCAACTGGCTCTGAGGAGGCTCAGTCCAGCGGTTGTGCAACCCTGGAGGGGTGGGAGGCGTCGGACGGGGCATGGCCGTGACCCATCTCGTCGGACTTCGTGGTGGTCTGCTGCTGCGCGTGGCGGTGGTGGCGGTGGCGTGTGGGGAGCCCGACGTGGTCCGGACGCCGACGTCATCTCCGCCTCCCGTGGTCGAGGACGCGGGTCCCGGATCGGGGGCCCCCGCAGCGGACGGCGTCGGTGAGCTGAGGATCGGACAGCGGCGGGGCTGTTGCTACATCGAAGGGGCGATCTCCACGATCCAGGTGGGCGGACGCGGAGGGGGAGGTGGTGATCGACCGGACGTTCTGGGCTGGTGGTGAGGGGCTCGTCGTGTCCGAGCAGATGCCGGCCGGCACCTACACGATCACGTCCTGGACCGATCCGTGCTCGGCGTCGTGTGGGACGAGCTTCGACGACGGGTGGTCGGGCGATGGCCGGACCGACGCGTGCACGGATGACGTCGCGGTCACCGAGGGGGAGACGACCAACGTCCTCATCGATGGCCCGGTGGGCGAGGCGTGTGCGATGGACGTGGTCCCGCACACCATCGTGGGGCCGGACCCGACCGCCTTCGCGCTCAGGGAGCCGCTGCCGTTCTGCGGCTACATCCTGACCGCCGACGCGCATCCGGGTGCGGAGGATCCGGCCGTCGCCTGCATGGCGGACCAGATCGCCGCGGCGGCGCGACGGAGGCCGCGCAGCTGGGCGGCGGGTCAGACGTCTGGTTCCGAGCCCTCGGCGAGGCCGGCGGGGCCGAGGTGTTCACCGCGGAGGGGACCGTCGGCGGCGAGGGGGTGGTCTGGACCCTCGAGTCCTGCGACGCGACTCCGGTCGACGGGCTGGTGGTCGTCCCGGCGGGCAGCCAGACGCTCGGCATCGACGCGACGACCGGTGAGGTCCGGTGGACCGCCGCGACTGCCATCGACGAGAACGGATCAGCGGCGGTGTCCGGTGACCAGCTCGTCACCGCCACACCCGAAGGCGGCCTCCTCGGCATGGCCATCGCCGACGGATCGGTCCGATGGCGCCTCGACCCACCAGGCGGCGACCACGTCAGTGGCTACCGCGTACCGACCATGACCGAGTCAGGTCTGTGGACCAGCGTCTTCAGCTCGTAGGCGCGCTGCGGTTACGCGTTCGGTTCATGGCAATGCTTGCCATCCCCCGGTGTACGGTGCAGGTGTGGCCACGATGAACATCTCGCTACCCGAGCCGCTCAAGGCGTTCGTCGACGAGCAGGTCGCCCGTGGCGTGTACGGGTCGACGAGTGAGTACGTGCGCGAGCTCATCCGCCGCGACCACGATCGATCCCGCCTCCGCGACCTGCTGCTCGCCGGGGCAGAGTCGCCCGCCGACGTGGATGTCGATGACTCCTTCATCTCGGCGTTGAGGGACCGCGCCCGCCAGCCGGCGGATGGGTGATCGCCACCGGGTCATCCTGCGTCAGCGTGCACGCGGCGACGTCGAGGCGGCCGTCGACTGGTATCGAGACGACGCCCGTGAGACCACCGCCCTGAGGTTCGTGGACGCTGTCGAGGCGGCGTTGGCGCACGTCGGGCAGTACCCGGGCTCCGGCTCGCCGCGCTACTCCGTGGAGCTCCAGATCCCGGGGTTGCGGTGTTGGCCGCTCGCGAGCTCCCCGTACCTGATCTTCTACGTCGAACGCGACGACCACGTGGATGTGTGGCGCCTGCTGCACGCCCACCGCGACGTCCCTGCATGGATGCGGGACCCCGACGAAGCGACAGCGCAGAGCTGAACTGCTCCGTGCAGGAACGACGTCCGTGGGGCGCGCTCCCACCGGCTGGGAGAGACCAGCCCGCGAAAGCAGTCAGGGCCCCGATCTCTCGGGGCCCTGACGATGTGAGTCTGCGTGGGCGGTACAGGGCTCGAAGCGCCTTCCCCTTGTTCTGACTGGGTTGTGGACCGCTCTGGACCCCCGTTGGACCCCTTTGTGGCGAACGGTAGTCGTCATCGTGGACGCGTGCCCTCGGTGGCGGATCGCCACCACGTGGACGGTGTGGTCGGCGGGTAATCTGGTGGAGGCTGGGCCACTCCGCGTTCCCCAGCCTCTTCCACAGCGTCAGCGCCCGCCCACACCCCGCGCGGCGATTCGGGCAGCTCCAAGCGCAGTGGCCTGTGGTTCGGCGATGAACTCCAGACGCCGCGAGCTGGCCTCTTGCCGCAGCCGCCGCCATGCGGCGGACTTGACAGGTGCGCCGGCGACAAGGATCTGCGTCACGGGATGGCCCGTAGCGGCAGCGAGAAGGTCGGTGACGTCTTCGGCCTGTTCCGCAAGACCTCGCATCAGTGCCGTCATCAGGTCCTCTCTGGTGACATCGACGGGCACGCGGCTCAGGTCGAGGGTCCCGGTGTGCCGGTCGAGGGATGCGGTCATGCTCGCAGGTGCCGTGTCCTGCAGTGCTGCGAGCACGGCATCGTCGTCTGTATCGGCCCTCCACAGGAGGTCGCGCCAGGTCTGGTACAGCCGTCCTGCCGGTGTCGGCAGATGAGCGTAGTAGAGGCCGTCGGTGACGTAGCAGCCGACCTCGACCCCGGTGGATGTGTCTGGCAAGTCGGGTGAGACCACGAGTTGCGCCTCGCTGGTCCCTGCTGAGAGGTATGCGGTCCCTCCCGCCGTCAGGCCGACCCCGTACGCACCGCAGAAGTGGTCGTGCCCACCCGCGACGACAGGGACGCCGGCTGGCAGCCGACCGATCGGTCGTGCCGTGACGTCGATGACGGTGCCGGACTCCTGGAGCAGTGGAATCGGGCATTCGATCCCGAGTGCCCGCAGGGGTCGCAGGTCCCATGTGCGCCTCTGCAGGTCGAGCAGACCGGTCCGCGAGGCGTGTGACGTGTCGACGACCGCGCCGTCCGCGCCACGCCCGACCAACGTCGCTGCGACGAAGCCGGACAGGTCTGTCCATGTCGCGGCAGCACCGAGAGCGTCTGGCCGGTGCCGGGAGTACCAGGCCAGCTTGAACAGCGAGAAGGTCGGGTCGACGTCGGACATGGCCGGCTGTCCGCGCCCGACACCGCGTCGCTGGGCCTCTTCGGGCCCGTGCGGGCCGTACCAGACGGGCACGTCGCTGAGCGGTGCCCCGTGCTCGTCGAGGAGGACGACTTCCTCCCCCACCGATGCCGTGGCGACGGCGATGACCTGAGTCGGGCCCGCGGCTTCGAGGGCCTCATCCATGACGGCGGACACCGCAGCGGCGACGGCTGTGGCGTCACGTAGGGGGCCGCCGGCAACGTCGCTGACTGGAGTCGAGGTGCTCGCCATCGCCACGATCATGTCCACATCGATGTCGAGCACCACAGCCTTGGTGTTGGTGGTGCCGACGTCGAGTCCGATGCAGACCCGCTTCATGGCTTGGCGCCCACGGCGTGGACCGGTCTGGCTGTCACCTCGTCTGTCAGGGCGACGACCCGTGCCGAGTCGATGTCGGGCGCCACCTGCTCGGCATTCGCGGCCCCGGCCGCCACGCCTCTGCGCAGCGCATCCCACGGCGTGAGGCCGGCAGCGAGGGCGTGCACGAACCCGGCGAGGAGCATGTCGCCGGAGCCGGTGGCGTTCCGGACCTGCACGCGTGGGCTGGTGAGATGGACGGCTCCCTCATCGTCGAGGTGGAGCACCCCGGCAGCTCCGAGTGTGACGGCGATCGCGGGCACCCCTCGGCGGCGCAGGGTGGCCATCGCCTCCACCACGCCACCGAGGTCGTCAGCTGACAGCTCGGCGTCGAGCAGACCGCACAGTTCGGCAAGGTTCGGCTTCACCATCCATGGGCTGGCCTCGACGGCTGCGGCGAGGGCGGGCCCATGCGTGTCGACGATCGCCAGTGCACCGCGGTCGCCTGCCAACGCGGCCGCGCGACCGTGGAGGTCGTGTCCCGCGCCGGGGGGGAGGCTGCCGGTGCACACCACGACGTCACCGGGGCCGACCTCGTCGGCGAGGCCGGCCAGGAGCGCCCCCACGTCGTCGTCGCTGACGGTTGGCCCGCGTTCGTTGATGACGGTCGAGGCCCCGCTGGAGGACTCGATCACCACTGCGGTGATCCGCGTATCGCCGCGGATCTCCACGTGCCGGTCGATGGCGCCGATCTCCTCGCAGCCGCGTCGGATCATCTCACCGATGGCACCGCCGGCGAAGCCGTGGATGGTTGCCTGGCCGCCGAGGCGCCGGACGCCGCGGGCGACGATGATTCCCTTGCCACCGGCGAGCGACGTGACGTCGTGCGCACGGTTCACCGCGCCGGTGACCAGGGACTCCACGACCTGGAGTCGGTCGAGTGCGGGGTTCGGGCAGACGATGTGAATCCGCCCGCTCCGGGGCGGACCCGTCGGACGGTCCACGTGCGTCAGTCCTCGACCTGGTACAGGGTGCGGAGCTCGTCGTCGCTCGCGCCGAGCACCTCGTCCTCGCGATCGAAGAAGGTGCTGGCCGTCTGCTTGACCAGGTGCTCGACGTTCTCCGGGTCCGGTGGGAGGTTCATCGCGACGTACGGGTTGCCACCTGCGCCGAGGGGCTCAGGGGTGCACCAGCGGCCCTGGCGCTGGTATCCGATCGCGTACAGCGCCATGATGAGCACGTCGAGGTCGAGCAGCCCATCGCCGATCGCCCGACGGTTGGTGTCCGCCATGTGGAGGTTGACCATGCGCTCGCCGTGGGCGAGGACGACGGCCCCGAGGTGGTCCTCCCCGGACAGCATGTGGTACGTGTCGCCGTTGATGTGGCTGATGGCGGGGTGGTCGACCAGGTCGAGGAGCTCGAGTGCCTGGGCGAAGGTGTGGACGATGCTGGTCTCCTCGGGCCGGATCGGCTCCACCGCACCGATGATGCCGAGCCGGTCGAAGTCATCCGCGACGATCCTCATCGTCTCGGCTGCCCGGTAGACCTCATAGGAGTCGTAGGCGTCCGGACGGCCGACGCACGCTGCGCCGAACAGCAGATACGTGCCGCCGACCTCGGCGCAGAACTCGGCTTGGCGCCGGAAGTAGTCGATGGCGCGCTGCCGGACGTGAGGGTACTTGCTGGCGAACTCCTGCTCGGGTGTCACCATGCCGCAGATCCCCGAGACCTCGAGGCCGTGGTCTCCGAGCACCGTCTTGACGTGGTCAGGGTCGTAGCCGAGGTCGGGGCCGTAGAGGTTCCCGTGCAGCTCGATCCACCGGATGCCGTGGCGTTCGAGGCGCGCGGCGGACTCCTCTAGCGGTTCGGTCCCGAACCCCCAGTTGGACCACCCGAGGCGGAGTCGGGGCTCGTCGTCGCCGAAGTCGTTGCGGGCGTCGATGAAGCGTCGGACGACGTCGGCGTCCTTCACGCGGAACGGTTGGGGCTTCATTGTCTTGGGCTCCTCTTGGTCACTGAGCGCTCGATGTGGCGTGCGTGTGGGTGGTGTCGTCGACGGGGTCCCGGCCGACGGGCGGTGAGTCGTCAGGGCCGGTCCTCCGTCGCCGCAGGAAGCTGCCGAGGTTGCCCTGGCGGAACTGGTCGAGAAGTGCGGCGAGGACGATGACCAGGCCGATCGAGAACTCCTGGAGGAAGGGGGACAGCGCGAGGAGGACGAAGGCGTTGCGCAGGACGCCGAGCAGGCACGCGCCCAGGAACGCTCCGACGATCGAGCCACGACCGCCGGAGAGGCTGGCGCCGCCGATGACCACAGCAGCGATGACGTCCAGCTCGTACCCGCGGCCCGCCTGAGCCTCAGCCACGCCGACCTGCGTGGCGAAGACGACGCCGGCCAGGCCAGCGAGCATGCCGACTAGCACGAAGACGAGGACGCGCGTCCGGTTCACGGGGATGCCGCCGAGACGGGCCGCCTCGGCGTTGTCACCGACGGCGACGACGCGCTGACCGAAGACGGTCCGGGAGAGGACGAGTTGGCCGATGATCGCCAGGGCGACGAACACGACCACGCTGATCGGAGGGCCACCGAGGATGCGTCCTTGGCCGAGCCACTGGATCGACTCGGGCATGGAGATGGGGAGCCCGCCGGTGACCAGCTGGGTGAGGCCTCGGGCGATGGACAGCATGCCGAGCGTCACGATGAAGGAGTTGACCTTCCCAAAGACCACCACGACACCGATGACGAGCCCGCTGGTCGCGCCCACCAGGATTCCCCCGGGGATCGCGGCCCATGCCGGCAGCCCGGCGGTCTGCACGAGCCAGCCCGCGCAGACGGCGGAGAGTGCGAGCACCGAGCCCACCGACAGGTCGATCTCCTTGGAGATCAGCACGAAGGCCTGGCCGACCGCGATGATGCCGATGACGGTGACCGCCTGGACCAGGTTGAACAGGTTCGTGGTCGTGATGAAGCGATCGTTCACCATGTTGAAGGCAATCCCGAGCAGGATGATCACGGCGAGCAGCCCGACCTCCTGTCGCCTCATGATGTGGAGCAGGCGCTCGGTCGTGGTCTGGCGGCCCGTGGCATCACCGGTGGTGGTGCTCATGTGGTGGTCCTCTCTGGATCCGTCGACATCTCGGTGGCTCCCATGGCTGCGCTGACGATCTCCTCGGCGTCTCCGCGGTTGGTGTGGTCGTCCACGAGCCGCCCGTGGCGCATCACGAGGACGCGGTCGGCGAGTTCGAGCACCTCTTCCATCTCGCTGGATATGAACCAGATGGCGAGGTCGCGTTCGTGCGCGAGGTCGCGGAGCATCGCGTATATCTCTGCCTTGGTGCCGACGTCCACGCCGCGTGTGGGCTCATCGAGGATCAGCACATCCGGGTTGCTCGCCAAAGCACGCGCGAGCAGGACCTTCTGCTGGTTCCCGCCTGAGAGGGACGTGATCGGTGCCTCGACGGACGCGGCTTTGACCCCGAACTCGCGAGACAGATCGCGGCTGCGGCGGTGCCTCCGCCGACCAGACAGCAGTCCCATGGGACCGAGGTCCTCGAGGATGCGCGCGGTGAGGTTGTAGCCGACGTCCTGTCCGTGGAACACCTCGGTCCGCCGTTCCTCCGCGACGTAGGAGACGCCTGCCCTCAGCGCGCGTCGAGGGCTGCGGATCCGGACCTCGCGTCCGCCGACCAGTACCTGGCCGCGCCGCATCGGGTCTGCGCCGATGACCGCGCGCGCGACTTCTGTGCGACCGGCCCCCACCAGCCCGGCCATGCCCACGATCTCGCCGGGTTGGATCGCGAAGCTCACGTCGTGGAACCGGTCCCCTCCGCAGCCGCGCAGCTCGAGAGCAGGGGGGGCCTCGCGGCGTCCGCCGACGCGCCGGTCCTCGGCCAGGTCTTCCCCGACGGCGGTCTTCCGGTCACCGGCCATGAGTCGGACGGCCCGTTCCACGCCGATGTCGGCCACATCGCCCTCGGCGACGAGTTGGCCGTCGCGCAGGACGACGATGCGTTCGGCGATCTCGTAGACCTCCGCCAGGCGGTGGCTCACGAACGCGACCGCGACGCCCTCGTCGCGGAGGCGACGGACGACCGCGAAGAGGCGCTCGGTCTCGCTACGGGTGAGGCTCGAGTTCGGCTCGTCCAGAAACAGGACCTTGGGTTGGCGTGAGAGGGCCCGGGCGATGTCGACGAGTTGACGTTCGGCGGCTGACAGGTCGCGGCAGTGCCGATCGGGTGCTGGCAGCTGGTCGGCCATGCCGATGCGGTCCAGCAGGGTCCTGGCACGGGAGACCTGGCTGCTGCGCTGTGCCCGGGCGGCCATCGGCCGTTCCCCGAGCTCGTGGAGGAAGAGGTTCGCAGCTATGGAGAGCTCATCGACGAGTTGCGGCTCTTGGTGGACGACTTGGACTCCGGCGTGGACCGCGTCGAGCGGGCTGGCGAACCGGACGGGGCTGCCGCCCAGGGACAACTGCCCACTGTCGGGCTGATCCTCGCCGGAGCAGATGCGGATCAGCGTGGACTTGCCTGCGCCGTTCTCGCCGAGCAGTGCGGTCACCACGCCGGGGCGGAGGCGGAGCGTGACGTCGCGGAGCGCGCGGACCGCGCCGAAGCGACGGCTCACGCCGACGGCCTCAAGGGCCGCCGGCGTGGCCTGCTCCTCGGTGGAGCGGGGGAGCGACACGGGGATCAGCTGGTCCCGAGCGTTCCGACCGGGTTCTGCTCCGGGTCGTACTGGTCCAGGTTGTCGCGGGTGACGACCGGGCTGAACGCGTCCTGGATGACCTCGTCAGGGCCTTCACCCGTGACGGCGGCGTTGTAGAGCTCGATCGCCACGTTGTAGCCCTGCCCGAACGCGTCCTGCCCGATCAGGGCGTCCATGGAACCGTCACGCAGGACCTCGAGGTTCTCCGGGGTGATGTCGAAGCCGATGACCGTGATGTCCTCCGACAGGCCGGCCTCCTCCACCGCTTGGGCCGCACCGAAGGGCCCGCCGGCGGTGGCGTAGATGCCGACGAGATCGTCGTTGGACTGGATGAAGTTCTGTGCGGCTGAGAAGGTGTCGCTGGCGGAGTCGCGTGCTTCGACGCCCTCATTGACTGGGGTGAGCCCACTCCCCTCGAGGCCGTCGATGAAGCCCGTGCGGCGCTGTTCGGCGCCGGGCGCGGTGAACTGGCTGGTGATGATCCCCACCGTGCCCTCGCCGCCGGTCATCGCGATCATCTCCTCGGCTGCGCGCTGGCCGGCCTCGTACTGGGCCTGGGCGTAGTTGATGATGCCGCCGGCTTCCTCGACGCACTCCAGCTGCGTGTTGTAGGCCCCGAGCACGAGCCCTTCGGCGGTCAGGTCCTCGATGGCCTGGCAGTTGCCCTCACCTGCGATGAAGAACCCGATGCCGTCGTAGCCCTGGGCAGCGGCCGCGCGGATGGCGGAGTCGACTGTGGCCACATCGATGTTGGCGCCGGCGACGATCCACTCGACGGAGCCGTTGCGCTCGGCGAGAACCTCGTTGGCCGCCTCGACGCCGGACTGCACGACGACCCAGTAGGGGTTGTTGGAGAACCCGATCATCGCGATCTGGACCTCCTCTTCGGGGGTCTCGTCGGTCGGGACCGGTCGATCGGCGATGAACTCTCCACCTGCGGCGTCTGCGCTCTCGGTGCCCTCGCCGTCGTCGGTCGGCTCCTCGGTTGCCGGCGCCTCGGTGGCGCCGGTGTCGCTGTCCGCGTCCGGGGTCGCGGTGTCCGCCGCAGTGTCGGCTGTTTCAGTCACCTCGGGGGAGTCGTCCTCAGCGGCGTCGTCGCCGCCACCTCCACAGGCGGCCAGCAGCAGCGCCAGCATGAGAGCTGCGGCGAGTGTCCGCGCGGTGCGGCGGGGGGGGTGTGGTCGGTACATCGGTTCCTCCATGTCGGGAGCGCCCTGGTTGGGACGCGGTCGTTGGTGCGGCGGTGCCGCGGTGGTCAGGCGAGCAGGACCTCGAGGCCCCGATCGCGGATCGACGACAGCGCTCTGGCGTCGATCCCCTCGTCGGTGACGAGGACGTCGATGGCGTCCAGCTCCGCGTACCTGCAGGCGTGGCTGACGCCGACCTTGGAGTGGTCCGCAAGCAGGACGTTCTGTGTGGCCGCGGCGAGCATGGCCCGCTTCACGGCACCTTCAGAAGGGTCGGGCGTGGACAGTCCCCAGCTGGGGTCGATGCCGTTCGTGCCCACGAACGAGGTGTCGACGCGCAAGGAGGCGAGCCTCTCGAGCGCCCACCCGTCGACCTCCGCGTAGGTCGTACCTCTCACCCTCCCGCCGACGGTCTGGACCGTGTGATCTGTGTGGTCTGACAGGTGCATGGCGATCGGCAGGGCGTTGGTGAAGATCGTGAGGTGCCCGGTCGTGGGCAGACCTTCGGCGAAGAGCGCGGTCGTCGACCCGGCGTCGATGAAGATGGCGTCCCCATCGCGGACGAGGCCGACGGCGACGGTGGCGATGCGCTCCTTCTCCGCCCGCATCAGCGTCCCGCGGTTCGCCACGGCGACCTCTCGCATCAGCCGGTCGGTCGCGACGGCTCCTCCGTACACGCGGTGGATGAGACCGCGGTCCTGTAGGACCTGGAGGTCGCGTCGCACGGTCTCCGGGTTGACGTCGTAGCGGACCGAGAGGTCGCCGGAATCAACGCGTCCGTGTTCGCGGACGAGGTCGGCGATGGCGTTCCGGCGTTCTTCGGCGAACACGCGTCGACCTCCCTCGGAGATGCGGCTTCCGTCGTGGGCAAGATGTGGATAGGCCACGCAATCCCACAGGATTCCGCGGTCGATCTGTAGTCACGTTACACGACTGTCGCTTCTCGTCAAATGCCCGTCACCCGATGGACATCCATCCAGGCCATTCCGGGCGACTTGTTGTAGTGTTCCTACAAGATCTGTACCAGACCACCTGTCGCCCGCACGAAGGCACACCCGCAATGCACCACCCGTCTGCAGTTCCACTCGTCACCCGCGTCGACGCGAGCACCGGCGCCCTCGTCGGTCGCACTGGCCGCTACGAGAAGCGACTTCGCGACCTCGGAGGGGTGTACGCCGATCAGGACGCCTTCTCAGCACGCTTGGCCGTCGACCCCGATGAGCTCATCTACGTCGTCGAGGAGCACCGGCCGTCGGAGCAGCCAGGAGACCTCATCCACGGCACCAGCACCCTCTACCCGGGCACGATCGGCGACGAGTACCACATGACCCGTGGCCATCTCCACGCGATCGCGGACCGCGCCGAGACGTACCACTGCCTGTCAGGACACGGCCTGCTCCTCTGTGAGGAGCTGGACGGCACCACCTCGATCGCCGAGTTGCACCCTGGTGAGATCGCCTACGTGGGTCCCCACCGCATCCACCGCAGCGTCAACGTCGGCGACGAACCCTTCACGACGCTGTTCACGTACGCCGCCGACGCGGGCCAAGACTACGAGATCATCGCGACGGCCGGCGGGATGGCCAAGCTCATCGCCCGGGCCGATGACGCTGCCAGCCGCTGGGTCTCCGTGGACAACGAGGCGTACCGTGGACGCTGAGGTCCCGCGCGGCCGCGTCTCCGGGCCGGATGCGGTTGATCGTCCCAGGGGGCGAGTGCTCGCCGGCATGGTCGACATCTCCGCGGTGCAGGCGCCGCACACCGACCAGGACGTCCGCCGCCTCGCGGCCGCCGCCCACGCCGGGAAATTCCTCGCCGCGCACGTCCTGCCCACGTGGGCGCCTCTCCTCGTGGACCTCCTGTCCGACAGCGCCGTCCGCGTCGGTGCCCCGGTCGGCTTCCCGTCGGGCGGCGGCCCGACCCCAGCACGGGCACTCGAAGCGGCCTGGTTGTGCGATGCCGGCGTCGATGAGGTGGACGTGGTCATCCCGATCGGGCGGCTTCGCGCCGGCGATGATGACGCTGTCCTCACGGATCTGGCGGCGATCGTCGCGGCCGTCGCTGGGCGTGTTCCCATCAAGGCGATCCTCGAGACCGCGCACCTCAACCCGCCGCAGATCCGGCGTGGCACCGAGCTCGCACTCGAGGCGGGGGTCGACGCCTTGAAGACTGGCACGGGATGGGCGGGGCACGCCACGTCTGCGCATGAGGTCACAGCCATCCGCGACGCAGGCGGCCCGGGGGTCGAGATCAAGGCGTCGGGCGGCATCCGCTCCTTGGCCGACGTCGACGCCCTGCGGGCAGCAGGTGCGACCCGGTTCGGCATGAACACCGCGGTTGCGCTGCGGCTGACCGCCGAGGACGCAGACCGATGACGGCCAGGGCCATGCAGTTCGTGGGCGTGTCGACCGCCGGCTCGTCCATCCACCCCGTCTTCACCGCCTGGGCGCCAGTCCTCGGGTTGCCTGACGGAGCCCGGCTCGTCGGTGTCGACCTGCCCCTCGATGCCACGCCTGGTGCGTACCGCGAGGTCGTCGCCGCGATGGCCGACGACCCTGAGGTGGCGGGTGCACTGGTGACCACCCACAAGATCGGGCTCTTCAGCGCCTGCGTGGACCTGTTCGAGCACGTCAGCGATGATGCGGCCGCCCTCGGTGAGGTCTCCTGCCTCGTCGTGCGGGGCGGCACGGTGTCGGCGCACGCCCTCGACGTAACGACGTCCAGCCTGGCGCTGGCCGCGATCGAACCAGACATGGCCGGGCGGCAGGTGCTGATCATGGGGGCGGGGGGTGCTGGGAAGGCGTTGATGCGCCACCTGGTGACCCGGCCCGACCCTCCTGCTGGACTGACCATCACCGACACGGACGGCGTTCGCCTCGCCGCAGCCGTCGACGTGGCCGCTGTCGCCGGCGCCACCGGGCTCGTCCGAACCGTGCAGGTGCACGGCCCCCAGGATGACCTCGTCGCAGCTTGCGGACCCGGAGGCCTGATCGTCAACGCGACGGGGATGGGCAAGGACCGCGGTGGGTCACCGATCAGCGACGCGGTCATCTTCCCGGAGAGGGCGATCGCATGGGACTTCAACTACCGGGGGGCGCTGTCGTTCCTGGACCAGGCGCGCGCACAGCGGGAGAGCCGGTCCCTCACGGTGGAAGACGGCTGGACCTATTTCGTCCACGGCTGGACCCGTGCCATCGCCCGCGTGTACGACCTTGACATCCCCACCGATGGGCCGGCCTTCGAGAACCTCTCCGTTGTCGCCCGGGACGCGCGAGGCATCCAGTGATCGCCGTCCGCCCCGCGATCGACTCCGGCGTGCCGGATGCGGCGCCAGTCGCGGCGCGACTGCGAACCACTCCACCGTCGGGTGTGGTGGCGACATGGCTCGGTCAGGCCGGTTTCGCACTACGGTCACCGGGGTCGGCGCCGGTCCTCATCGACCCCTACCTGTCGGACAGCCTGGCTGCCAAGTACGCCGGCGCCCGCTGGCCCCACATCCGGCTGCGTCCGGCCCCCGTGACCCCTGAGGCCCTGCCCGAGGTGGCCGCGGTGCTGTGCACCCACGCGCACACCGACCACATGGATCCCGGCACGCTCACCCCGCTCCTCGCCGCCCAGCCGGCCGTGCCGGTCGTGGTGCCACGGGCAGTGCGTGACCAGGCGATCGAGCGCGGTGTCCCACCCGAGCGCGTCATCGGCCTCGGAGCTGCAGACTCGGCGACGCCGGCCGACGAGCTGCGGGTCGATGCCGTGCCGGCCGCCCACGAGACCCTGGTGGTGGACGAGGCCGGTGACCACCTACACCTCGGCTACGTCATCCAGCTGGCCGGGGTCCGCCTGTACCACTCAGGGGATTGCTGCCCATACCCGGGGCAGGCCGAGTTGCTCGCCGACCTCGACATCGATGTGGCGCTGCTGCCCGTGAACGGACGCGACGCCGAGCGGCTGGAGAGCGGGGTGCCCGGCAACTTCCACTTCGAGGAGGCCGTCGACCTGTGTCGTGATGCGGGCATCCCATGGCTGGTGCCCCATCACTTCGGCATGTTCGACTTCAACACCGCCGATCCGGCGACATTCGACCTCGACGCGGCGGGACGGTCTGGTGTCCAGGTGGTCCTGCCGACCCACGGTGAGGACCTCGAGTTGGTGGAGGTTCGATGAGCAGTGCAACCGACGGGGTGCTGGCGAGGATCGCCGACCGGCTCGATGACCTCCGCCGCTCCGAGCAGAAGGTCGCCCGCACGGTGCTCGACGACCCCGGTGTCGCGATGCGCTCCACGGTCAGCGGACTCGCTGCACTCGCGGGCGTCTCGGAACCGACGATCATCCGGTTCACGAACGCCGTCGGCTGCGACGGCTTCGCCGACCTCAAGCTGCAGCTCGCACAGGAGCTCGCTCTCGGGGTCCCGGCGACGCAGTCGGCCCTCCAGGCGGACGACGACGTCGCATCCATCACTTCCAAGATCTTCGACTTCTCTGTCACCAGCCTCGCCCACACCCGCCGCAACCTTGACGGTCGGCGGATCGAGCAGGCCGTCGATGCCCTCGCCTGCGCCCGCGACATCACGTTCATCGGCCTGGGTGCGTCCGGCATCGTCGCCCAGGACGCCCAACAGAAGTTCCCGCTCTTCGGGGTGCCCTGCGCGGCGCCGGTCGATCACCACCAGCAGTACCTGTCGGCAGCCGTGGCCGACCCCCGCAGCGTCGTGGTCGCCTTCTCGAACGTCGGCCGAACCGGGACGGTCCTCCACGCCGTGCGCACCGCTCGGTCGCGCGGCGCGACCACCATCGGTGTGTCGGGTGGTCCGACACCACTCCTCGACATCTGCGACATCCCGATCGTCGTGGAGGCGCTCGACAACACCGACGTCTACACGCCCACGATCTCACGACTCGCCCAGCTCGTCGTGGTCGATGTGCTGGCCACCGCGGTGTTCCTCCGCCGGGACGAACAGGCGCTCACCGACATCCGCGCCGCCAAGGCAGGGCTCGCGCACCTCCGCCGCACGCCCGTTCCGGAGCTGGTGCACGCGCCACACGACGCCGATGACCCCGACGACCTGGGATGGGCCGATGCCTGAGGCGATCACACTCGGCCTGGATCTGGGCACGGGCGGTTGCAAGGCCGTCGCCGTCGATGCCGACGGGGCGGCACTCGCCAGCGCGTTCGCGGGATACGAGACGACCTTCCCCGCCAACGGTTGGCACGAGCAGCGACCGGACGACTGGTGGGACGCCGTCCGCACGTGCTGTACGGAGCTGTCCACCCGACTGGACGACGGGCTCGCAGCCGTCCGCGCAGTCGGACTCTCGGGCCAGAGCCTCGCGCCTGTGCTCGTCGACGCACAGGGTCAACTCGCTCGTCAGACGGTCCCCATCTGGTCCGACGCTCGCGCCACCGCACAGGCGCGGCGCACTATGGGCGAACTGGAAGAGGATGCCTGGTACCTCCGCACCGGCAACGGCTTCCCCACGGAGCTCTACACGGCCTTCGAGATCGCGTGGCTGGCCGAGCACGAACCAGACGTCCTGGATGCAACCACCGTCGTCCTCGGCAGCAAGGACTGGGTCAACCTGCGGATGACCGGTCGCGTCGCCACCGATCGCTCCTATGCGTCCGGGTCTGGCGTGTACGACCTGGCCGCCCGGCGGTACGACCACGAGCTAGTGGCAGCGATCGGCGTCCCCGAACGTCTGCTCCCCGAGATCGTCGACCCGACGCACGTGCTGGGTGCGGTGACCGCAGACGCGGCCTCGGAGCTGGGACTTCCCCGGGAGGCCGTGGTGGTCGCCGGGGGTGTCGACAACGCCTGCATGGCACTGGGCGCCGGACTCCTGGCAGATGGGGACGCCTACATCGCTCTGGGGTCCTCCAACTGGATCACACTGGCCACCAGGGAACCGGTGCTCGACCCCACGACCCGTCCGTTCGTCTTCGACCACGTGGTCCCGGGTCTGTACATCTCAGCGCTCTCCACCTTCGGTGGGGGATCCAGCCTCGCCTGGCTGGCGGACGTGCTCCATCAGGACGTCGCCGAGCTGCTGCGGGCCGCGGAGGACGTCCCCCCAGGGTCTGCTGGGTTGCTCTGTCTGCCGACGCTGGCCGGCGGTACCGTCCTGGAGGGAGGATCCCACGTGAGGGGCGCCTTCGTCGGCCTCGACCTGGCACACGGAGCCGGCCACCTGACCCGTGCAGTCGTGGAGGGGATCGCCCTCGCACTCGGCCGGGCCGCCGAAGCGCTCACCCGCCACACCGAGCTGCCGCCTGCACTCCCCACTGTCGGGGGCGGGGCCCGGAGCACGCTGCTGCTCCAGGCACTGGCTGACGTGCTGGACCGGACGATCGTGCGACGACAGGGCGACGCCGAATCCGCAGCCATCGGCGCAGCAGCACTCGCCGCGGTCGGTGCCGGTTTGAAGCCGGACCTCGGCGCGGCGGTCGCCCCAGCCGTGACCACCGGCGAGACCGCACCCACCGACGAGGGTCGAGAGCTGCACCGCGAGCTGGCCGCTCGACATGCGCGGGTGCAGTCCGCCATCGCGGCACTCCACGCGCCGACGCAGGACGCCTGACACCGCTTGCCATCGATCACAGGGACCCGACATGACCTTGTACCCGACCACCGAACTGCTCGACGTCGCCGCGCGCGACGGTCATGGCCTCGGCGCGTTCAACGTGACCATGATCGAGCACGCCGAGGCGCTGGCCGCAGCGGCTGAGGAGTCATCGGCACCCGTGGTGCTCCAGATCAGCGAGAACGCCGTCCGCCACCACGGGGCTCTGCGACCACTGCTCCTCGCCACGACTGCCGTCGGCGAGGCCGCATCCGTGCCCGTCGCCATCCACCTCGATCACGCCACCGACACCACGCTGATCGCCGAGGCCATCGACATCGGCGTCCAGTCGGTGATGTACGACGGCTCGGCACTGCCCGATGACGAGAACCGCGCGGCGACGGCCGAGGTCGTGGCCCGCTGCCACTCCGCCGGCGTGGGCGTGGAGGCGGAGCTCGGCGAAGTGGGCGGGAAGGACGGCGTGCACGCCCCGGGCGCCAGGACCGATCCTCATGAAGCCGCCGCCTTCGTGGCCGACACGGGCGTCGACGCCCTCGCCGTCGCGATCGGAACCTCCCACGCCATGCAGACCCGGGACGCGCAGCTGGATCTGCAGCTGTGCCGACGGATCGCCGACACCGTACCGGTGCCCTTGGTCCTGCACGGGTCGTCCGGCGTGTCCGACGACGACCTGGCTGCAGCGGTCGGCCACGGCATGGTGAAGATCAACATCGCCACCCATCTCAACAGCGTCTTCACCTCACGCGTGCGGGCTTACCTGGACGACCACCCCGACGCAGTCGATGCACGGAAGTGGGTGGAACCGGGACGGCGTGCCATGGCCGACGAAGCTGCCCGCCTGCTGCGAGTGCTCGGCGCTGCCGGCACCGCCGCATCGTTCCGCCCCGCTGAGGTGACCCGGTGACCCGCCCGGCCGAGATCCTCACTGGAGCGGGCATCGTCCCCGTCGTCGACATCCGCGACCCAGAGACCGCACCCGATCTGGCGAGAGCCCTGGCTGCCGGGGGGTGCCAGGCCATCGAGATCACCCTGCGCACCGACGCCGCCGTGGATGCCATCCGCCGGGTCGTCGCCGCGGACACCGGCTTGCTGGTGGGTGCCGGCACCGTCCTCACCCCTGCGGCAGCGCGAGACGTAGCAGAAGCAGGGGCCACCTTCAGCGTCGCGCCCGGCTACGACCCGGAGGTGGCTGACGCCTCGCTGTCCGCCGGCGTCCCGCACGTGCCCGGCGTCGCCACCGCCACGGAGGTGCAGCGATGCCTCCGAGCGGGCTTCACGATGCTCAAGGTCTTCCCGGCCGCCACGGTGGGTGGACCGCGTGGCGTCAAGAGCTTGATCGCTCCGTTCGCCCGACAGCACATCACGGTGATGCCCACGGGAGGCATCGATGAGGACAACGTCGCCGCGTACCTGGCGCTGCCGATGGTCACTTGCGTCGGGGGATCGTGGTTGACGCCCACCCACCTCGTCGACGAGCACCGCTGGGATGCCATCACCGATCTGGCGACGCAGGCCTTCAAGGCGCTGCCATGAAGGTCCTCGTCACCCCACGGTCGATGCTGCCCGGCACACCGGCAGTGCAGCGCCTGGTCGCCGCCGGGCTCGACGTCGTCCACGGTCCCGAAGGACGTCAGCCCACCCCGGAGGAGCTGGTCGAGATCCTGCCGGGATGCCAAGGGTGGATCGCCGGGGTCGAACAGGTGCCCGCCGCCGTGATCGACGCCGCCGAGTCGCTGCGCGTCATCAGCCGCAACGGCGCCGGCGCGGATGCCATCGACCATGTGGCTGCGGCGGCTGCGGGCGTGACGATCCGCACAACCCCCGGTGCGAACGCCCAAGGCGTCGCCGAGCTGACGGTGCTGCTGGCCCTCGCGGCCCTTCGCCATCTCGTCCCGTCCAGCACCGCGCTCAAGGACGGTGGGTGGGTGAGACCGAAGGGCTTGGAACTCTCGGAGCGGACTGTCGGCCTCGTGGGTTTCGGAGCCATCGGTCGGCGGGTCGCAAGCATCCTCCATGGGTTCGGGACCACCGTGGTCGCCACCGATCCGGCCATGGACGGGGCTTCGTCCGATGGCATCGAGGTGCTGTCGCTGCCGCAGCTCCTGGGCACCAGCGATGTCGTCTCCCTCCACCTCCCCGCGATCCCGGGCGGGCCCGTCATCGGAGCTCAGGAACTCGATCAGATGGTCCTCGGCGCGGTCTTGATCAACACGTCCAGGGCACAGCTCGTCGACAGGGCAGCCGTCCTCGATGCCCTCGAGTCCGGCCGCCTGGCCGCATACGCCGTCGACGCATTCGAAGTCGAACCCCCGCCGGTGGACGATCTCCTCCGACACCCCAACGTCATCGCCACACCACACATCGGCGCCGCGACCGTCGAGAGCGCATCCCGCGCCGCCGACGTGGCGGTGGAGAACCTCCTCGAGGAGCTCGGGATCTTCTAGTGCGGGGTTCACTCACGCGGGCGGACATGGTCGAGCAGCCGTCACGCGTCGCCGAATGCCTGGGCCATCTCGCCGGCCGACTGACCGGCATCCACGCTGGCCTGGCCGATGCGCCGGCGCTGCTCCTCCTGGGACGAGGCTCCTCGCGCTCCGCGAGTTCCTACGGGTCCATCGCCTTCCAGCATCTCGCTGGCCGGCCCGCGCTGGTCGCGTCACCCGCAGACGTCGCGTGGGGTCGCTCGCTGCCGCTCGACACCGTCACGGCCATCGCGGTCTCCCAGTCAGGCGAGAGCACCGAGATGATCGCCGCTGCCGAACGCGTACGTGACCAGGGCGGCCGCCTCTTCGTCGTCACGAACACGCCCTCTTCCACGCTCGGCGGACTGGTCACCGAGGACCGTCTCATCAACTGCCACGCCGGGCAGGAGCGTGCCATCCCCGCGACCAAAACGTTCTCGACTGCCATGGCCTGCCTGTACGCGATGGCCATCGCCCACGACGCAGCGACGGTGCGCCACGCCGCCGCCGCACTTCCCGTCGCCATCGAAAACGTCCTGCGCGCACGCACAGTACCGACGCTGCCCACCGACATCGATGCGGTCGTCGTCGTCGGCGAGGGCTACGCGGCCCCAACCGCCGAGGAAGCCGCCATCAAGTTCCGTGAGATCCTCAGCATGCCGGCCACGGCGCTCGAGGCGAGCGAGTTCCTCCACGGCAGCATCACGAGTGCCGGACCGCGAGTTGCGGTGATCGCCATCGCCGCCGATGACGTGGGCTCCCACCTCGCAGCCCAGGTCCTGCGAGGGGCCGCCTCGCGCGGCGCACCCACCATCTCGATCGGGCCCTCAACCACAGAGGCCGCCCAGGCACATGTCGTCCCAGAGCTTCGAGCCGAGTGGATGCCGTTCGTCATCGTCCCCGCCATCCAACGCATTGCGGTGGAAGCGGCCCTGATCCGGGGCTGGGATGCCGACACACCGCCTGACCTCTCCAAGATCACCAAGACTGCCGTCCCCACCACAGACGTCGAGGAATGAGGGGCGGCACCTGGTAGAACGGCTTGTTCGACAACCCAGCAGGCAGCCGGACCCTCGGAATCGACGGGGCGACCTTGGCAGGTCCGGTGGACAGCCGCGGCGGCCGACGACGGGAACGGATCGGCGGCGAGTATCCGGTGACCAGTTCACCACCGCCGCTACTCCTTGCCGGCGACACCGTGCCCGCCGGCACCGTGGAGGCCATCGCCCACCTGTGCGCAGTGCCAACCTGCTCACCATCGGCGACGTCACCGCGGACCTCACCAGCCGGGGCGCGAAACCGCTCCCGTGGAGGACCCCCGCGTCTCGGCTGCGGTCATCAACAACAGCCCGATCCGGTCGTCGTGGACCAGGTCGTCCTCAGCCGGGCCACCGCGGACGACCCCTCCCTCCTGTACGCCCGCGTCCCGGTCACCGAGGACGGCGGGGAGGTGGTCGGACCGGGCGAACGTGTGGAGGTGGTTGTCGTCGACCCGCTCGAGGCGGTTCCGCGGTTCGGCGGCGGCACGCTGGCAGGCGTTACGAGGCGGCGGCGGAGACGAGCTCTGGCTGGACGCGCACACCGTTCTACGTCGAGTTCGGCCTCTACTGAGGGACCGAGACCGACTTGGTCGGTCATGGCAATGCTTGCCATCCCGGATGTACGGTGCAGGGGTGGCCACGATGAACATCTCGCTACCTGAACCGCTCAAGGCGTTCGTCGACGAGCAGGTCGCCCGTGGCGTGTACGGCTCCACGAGTGAGTACGTGCGCGAGCTGATCCGCCGCGACCACGAGCGATCCCGCCTGCGCGACCTACTGCTCGCGGGGGCTGCGTCGCCCGCCGACGTGGATGCCGATGACGCCTTCGTCTCGGCGTTGAGGGACCGCGCCCGCCAGGCGGCGGATGGGTGACCGCCGCCGCGTCGTCCTGCGTCAGCGTGCACGCCGCGACGTCGAGGCGGCCATCGACTGGTACCGAGACGACCCCGGCCAGGCCACGGCCCTGCGGTTCGTGGACGCCGTCGAGGCGGCGCTGGCGCACGTCGGGCTGCACCCGGGGTCTGGGTCGCCGCGCTACTCCGTGGAGCTCCAGATCCCGGGGTTGCGGTGTTGGCAGCTCGCGAGCTTCCCGTACCTGATCTTCTACGTCGAACGCGACGACCACGTGGATGTGTGGCGCGTGCTGCACGCCCACCGCGACGTCCCAGCATGGATGCGCGACCCCGACGATGAGACATCTCAGAGCTGAACGCTCCGTGCAGGAGCGACGTCCCTGGGGGCGGCGCGGCCCGCTCCCCCCGGCAGGGGACCAGTTGGTTCGTCCCACGCGGCTGGCCCCTCAAGGGACCACGACAAGGCGGGCGGAGGCTCGGGCTCTCCATCCCGGAGCTAGGCATCCGCTGCGGGGAGGACTTCGCCGTGGAACTCGATCGATCGCTGCTGGTCGGCGTGGTGATGCTGTCGTGATCTACCACGTCATCCGCTTGGCAGTCCGGGCCGGCGTCAGGGAGGGTATGGCCGACCGCGATGGGAACGGCTCTAGGAGTGATAGCAGCCGTTACCAGAAGGTCGGCGCGCCGAAAAGCGACTCCAGTTGACCCTGGGCGGCCGAGGCTTCTTCCTGTGTGCTAAATGCTCCGTCCCTACGCTAGTCCGCCTCGTCGGGCGCTGACGGAGCCGCATCCTCGCCGCCAGCTTGTGGGCGAATGAGGGCGAGGTACAGCACGGCGATGAGAACGAGGCCGGCACCGAGCGCGTCAACGTCGTTTATGAAGCCGTGCAAGGTTTCATTGCGGAAGTTCCAGCCGTTGGGTGCAGACAGGAACGTGCGCAGGAACCGGTACCAGGACTCGTCGAGCCCTCGGTCGCGCAGGAGTGGCAGCAGCGCGCCGAGGCCGGGGTAAGTGCCGGGCTTGCGCTCTCTCTGTACGCGGTATATCGGGGTGTCGACCTTCAGCAGAAGTTCGCGACAGAGCCGTTCCACCAACGGCAGGCCCGTGTAGGCCGCAGCCTCGAAGTCACGATCATTCAACCGTCTCAGGACCCGGCTGATCGCCGCGGCGTCCGTGGCCTCGCATCCGGCACCGGTGAGCGCGGCGGCGACTTCATCGGGCGTGGGTGCGTGGCGCTCTCCCGCGCGGCGCAGCGCCTCTGCGGTGAGGGCACCTTGGACCTGCAGCGCCACCGTCTCCACTTGTGTGAGTTGGTCGTCGGCCTCTTCTTCCTTCGAGGTCGGCCGGTACCGCAGCAGACCGTCACCGCCGAGATGGATGCTCGGGAACAAGCTCTGGAGCGGGTGCTCCCGCGCCAGTTCGACGGCCGTTTCCCGGTTGCGGTCGACGTCCCCGGTGGGCGGGCCGCACGACAGCACCCGTATGACGGAGTCCCACCAGGTGTCGGCGATCAGAGACTGTATGAAGTCTTCGGCCTGCTGCTCCGTGATGGTGAAAGGGACCGTGATGCGCGCCAGCTCCGGGGGATCCGCCGACTGCATGGCGTGCACGGCGCGGTCCGCCAAGTCGCTCAGCCCGGCGGCGCGGGCGAGGCGGGCGGCCTTCTCACGGTGCATGACAGCAACGAGCGGGTCGACCTTGTCGGCTTCTTCAAGCCACCGCTCAACCCGGGCGCGCTGCAGGGCGCCGCGCGCGTCGGCGTCGGGAGCGCGCCGCAGTTGCAGCTTGATGGTGCTTTCGACGTTCCATGCGTCGTGGTACGTCTCGCGGGCCCGCTGGAGGAGTTGGTCCACCGCTGGATCGGAGAAGCGTGCATCGACCAAGACTTGGAGCAGGCGGAGCGCGACGCCGGGCTTCGGTGCGGGATCATCGAGGCTCGCTTCGGAGGTACGCAGCAGCTCTGCAGTCGCGCGATCGGCCATATCACGGCGTTTGGTCATCGTGGCGAGCTCATATGCTCTGGCGAGTCCGTCGACCGTTCGTTGCGACGGTGGGTCGATCGGCGCTACCTCCTCGATGTAGGCGTCGATAGCGCCTGCTGCATGCGCGCCGACGTTGCCCCACCGGCGCTCGAACAGCAGGTCGTGCAAACGCGCGCGTACGCGGGGATGCGTCGCGTGGTCAACGACGCCGGCCCAGACCTCGCAGGTCTCATCGGGGATCTCTGCGAGAGGCGCCGGGACGCTGGTGCCGTCCGTGAAGGTCGCCATGGGCCCGAAGCGCCCACCGCCGTCCTGCTTGTCGACGTGGAACCGGAACGCGTCGGCCAGACGTTGACGATCGACGTCGTCGTTGTCGCCAATGATCGCGCCGACGATGTGGTGCTCATACTCGGCGCCTGTGGCCGCCTCATCGGCGATTCCCGCCAGCGTGATGAACCTGTATTCGTCGGCCACAGCGCCATGGTGTCACCGGTCGGGGGTACCGACAGAGCGCGGCTGACGGCGTCTACCGCGGGAAGGCCTCCCCCACAGGCCAAGGGTCCCCCAGGCCGAACCACTCAGCCTGCGACCGCTCGGGTTCGACGAACGTCATGTCCCCGTCCTCGATAAGGGATCGCCGCCAGATGGGGAGTGGGTCGACTGGGACCTCGGGGTCGGGGTGCTCCCAAATGGTGTGTTGCTGCTTGCCGACGAAGGCGGGGTGCAGGCTCTTGACTATGAGGACCGCCGAGACCCCTCGGTGATCCCAGTGGTCGCCCTTGTACCAGTACCCGTCCGGCTTCCGAGTCGCTGCGGTCGACTGCGTGCCGTCCGCGAACGTGCGGAGCTCGATGACCTCCGTGCCATACAGCGCGTTGAGCACGTCGTCGTCGTCCAGAGACATGCTGCCCGACGCCACCGCGACGACGAACGGCGCGCCGAGCGAGCCGTAGGCCGAGCCCTTGTCCGTCAACGCGGCGCGGATCCCCTCGTCGTCCTGCACCCACTGGGCCTCGACGCCGCCGAAGATTCCGAGCGGGCGGACGCCCTCTGTGCCGCGGGCTTCGCGTGACTTGGGAACTGCGCGGAACTCGATCTTCCATCCCGCGTCCGTATGAGTGAACGCGGGAAGGTCGTCGCGACGTTTGCTCTCAAGGGTGTGTTCGTCAGGATCCAACCCCGCCAGCCACTTCTCGAGGTGGCCTCGCAGTGGCCTGGCGCGAAGCGGATCGTCGCCATGCTCGGCGACATCGATCCAGAGGAAGAAGTTCGGACTGTCCAACCTGTCCAGCGACTCGTACACCGCCTTCACCCTGGCCGACTTCGCAACCGCGACGTCGCTGGACGACGCCGAGCGCGCCTCGACGTAGATCGACCTCCCCTCCTTCACGGCGAGGAAGTCCGGTCGACGACTCGTCCCTTCGAGTTCCGGATGGCACGTCACGGAGTAGCCCATTCGGAACAGGCACTCGTGTATGTATAGCTCGAAGAACGCACCGGCAAATTGCCGATCGTCCTTGGAGCGCAGGCGGCCTCGGACGTCGGCCTGGGCGTCGGTACAGAGCCGGGAGAACCAGTCTTCGATTAGGTCGCGAACTTGGTCCCAGTACGGCCCGGACACGCGGTCTAGGAACTGGAAGTGGCTGTCCCCGTGGGACGCCGGAGACGGGTCCGTCCGTGTGGTCCTCGAGAAGATCGTCACCCGCCGTATCCCACCATAGGCCGAAGAAGGCCGCGAGGGGGACGGCTCGTGCCGGTCGGTCCAAGGAGCATGCGACCTGCCAATCTCTCGGAAAGGCTCCGTCCCCGGTCGCCCGGCGGTGCTTGGACGCCTCAGGTGTCCCCCACTATCACAACGACGGGCCGAGCCCGGGTGAGTCTCGCTGGACTGGCCGACGCGTCGCGGTACCCGGGTCCAAGGCGCGGACCAGGCGCAGGTGGTTCATGGCCGCGCGGACTCGGGCGGCATCGGCACGCTGCAGTTGGTTGGCCGCGTCGCGGCCGAGCGGGTCGGTGGTGGTGATGCGGTAGCGGTCGCGGTAGGCGGCGACGGTGCTCGCCGTGCGGACCCACCGGTCGCGGCCGTGCCAGTTCTGGGGGACGGGTCCGAGGTGGCGGAGCCACGGTTCGTGATGGACCATGGCGGTCTCGACGAGGTCGCGGGCTCTCTGTTCGATGAGCTGGTGACGTTCGTCGAGAGCGGTGCGCATGTCGGGGGTCATGGGTCCGGTGGCGTTGGGGATGAGACCCGCGATCAGGTTCGGTGGCCGGTGCTCGGTCGTCGCGGGGCGGGTGGTGACGGTGGTGACGCGGTGGTGGAGGACAGCGGCGATGTCCTCGGCGTCGTCGAGGTCCCGGGCGGCTACGAGCCTGGGGAGCAGTTCTTCGGGGTTGAGGTGATGGGCCTCGGCTTGCCGCAGCGCGGATGAGAGGGCTCCGAACGCGTCCGAGACGAGCACCTGGTCAGCTTGGTCGTCGGTGAGGCCGCAGACGTGGACGAGGCGGGTCCAGCGGTCGTGTTGAGCGGCGGCGGCGATGGTGTCGTACTCCGCGGCGAGTTGGGCGATGCTGCCCCACCGGTTCTGCTCGTCTCGGAGCGTCTCGTGGGCGGTCCGCTCTGCCCCGGTCCGGGTGAGCACGCCGCCGAGCACCTGCCGGCCGGTGATCTCGTCGCCCCCGTCCTGGTGGGGTTCGACGTCGGCGTTGTCGGTGGTGGTGTAGGCGGTGTTCGAGTGCCGGCCGCGGGTCATGGCGACGTAGAGGGTCTCGCGGGTCATCGCGGTGGTGACGATGGCGTGGGCGGCGTCGACGGTCGCGCCCTGGGCACGATGGGCGGTCACCGCGTACCCAAGTTCGACGTGCTCGGCGACGTACCCGGCCGGGAACTCCACGGTGCCCCCGTTGCCCTGGACGGTGAGGGTACCGTCGGAGTGAATCGACGACACCGTCCAGCGGTCACCGTTGCGCACCCACCGTCCGGATGCGTTCGCGAGCTGGCGGTGGTTGCGGCGGGACACGATCACGTCGCCGACCCCGGCGAGCGTGCGGTCGTGCAAGCGGACGACGGTGGACGGGTCGACGTCGCCGGCGGCGACACGGTCGGTGTGCGCGCGCTGGTTCAGGGCGATGACGTGGTCGCGCGTCGGCGCGATCAGCAGGCTTGTCTTGCCCGCGGCGAGGTCCGCCTGCCAAGCGGTGTAGGCGGCGTCCAGCATCGCCTCGGTGTCACCGTCTCGGAGGCGACCGTGCGCCGCGTAGGTGTCGAGCACCGCGGAGTTGCCGTCACGTAGCTGCATGGAGGCGTGCTTCTCCCAGTCGTGGTGGAAGCGGCGGACGTCGGTGAGCTCGGCGATGTCGTCGCGGTCGGTCGCCAGCAACCTGAACGCGCCGCCGGCGTCGACGGCGGCCAGCTGGGCGGGGTCGCCGACGAGGAGGAGCTTGGCGCCGGCGTCTGCTGTGGCGGTGGCGAGGCGGTGCAGGGTGTGGGTGCCGGCGAGGGAGGCTTCGTCGACGATCAGCAACTGGCCGGCACGGAGCGCGACACGGCCAGCCGCGAACTCGTGGAGCCACTTCGCCGTGGTCTCGGTGTCGATCTCCAGGTCGGCGCCGAGCACCTCTGCGGCCGCGGCGGATGGCGCGAGCCCCACCACCGTGCCGGGACCGTAGAGGTACTCCCACGCCGTCCGGAGGGCGCGCATGGTGGTGGTCTTGCCTGCACCAGCCGGGCCGACGAGCACGTCCACCAACCGGCCGGACGTCCCCACCTTGGCGATCGCGGCAACTTGATCGTGGCCGAGTCCGTTGGCGTGATGGGCGACGGTGACCGCCGGGACCTGCGGTCCGTGCGTCGCCCGCGACAGCCGGAGCAGTTGGTCTTCGACGGCGAGCAGCTCGGCGGAGGTGAACACCGTCGAGTGCCGCGGCCGCAACACGCTGGTGCCGTCCTCGCGCCGCAACTCCTTCGGGACGTGAGCAAGCTCCGGCGGCGTCAGCTGCACCGACGCGGCCTCGGCGGCATGGACGACGGCAGAGACGACCGCCTCGCGGTCGGCGGTGCTGGCGAACCGGACGCCCATCAGCTGACGGGTCGCCTCCGCGTGCAGGTTCCAGCGGCGCCACGTCGACCGGCGCTCACCCACCACCTCCAGCACCGTCGCGGCGATCCCCGCCACAGTCGCAGGCGAAAGGTCCGATGCGTGCATTCGCTGCTGTGCACGTGCTCCGAGCGCAGCGTGCAGCCATGCACCCGACGGCACGGCGTGCGTGCTGGCGGTGGCATGCCAGCGGTCGGTCAGCTCGGCAAGAGAGTGCAACGCCTTGTCCGGCCGGGTCGCCAACGTGGCCTGCTGGCGCAGCTTCAGGACGGTCTTCGTCGAGGGCTGGTGGCCGTGGGTGGCCACATAGTCCGCGATCAGCTGATCCTTGGCCGCGTCGATGTCGCCGGTGCGGGACGAGAAGACGTCGACCAGCTCGTCGGGCACGCCGGCGATCTCCCATCCCGGGTTCCGATCGGCACCACGGTCGCGTTGGATCCAGACGACGCCAAGGGTGTCGGTGAGCCGGTCGGCGAGGACGGCGTTGTAGTGCTCGGACAGCGCCACCATCGCCGCATGCACCGGCCGGCCGTCCAGCGCCCGCCACTTGCCGTCGAGGATCGTCCTGGCCTTGTTCGCGATCACCACGTGGGTGTGCAACTGCGGATCGCCGGCACGGGAGTCGTAGTGATCGAACGCCGCGGCGATCACACCGGCCACAGGGACCTGGGCGACCGCACCGTCCGGTCCCCTCGCGCCCACCCGGGTGGCCGCGACCTCCCGCTCCAGCACGCCGATCACGTCGGCGATCGCCGCGTGGTGCGCAGCCACGACCTGAGCACGGACATCCTCGTCGGCGAGCGCCCACAACACCGACACGGACTTCGGGACGCTGAAGGTCAGGTCGAACCCGGCCACCGCCCGCCGGGAGCGCCGTGCCGACTCCTCACGCTCGATCCGCTCCACGGCGGCCGCGCGGGCGTCGTCGTCCAGGCCGGGGTCGAGCCCGGCGACGCGGTCGGCGATCCGCTCGGTCCGCGACCGGTATTGGGGGTAGGCGCGTCCCAACGGATCTCCGGTGAGCGGGTCGCGGCCTTGGCCGAGCAGGCGTGCCACCTGCTCCTCGGTGACCACATCGCCCGCTCGAAGCTCCCCGCTGGCCAGGGCGGGCAGTCCTGAACCGAGCCACCGGCCCGGCGGGCAACCCTCGACGGAGTAGTAGTCCGCCAGCCCACGGCCTGGCTCACGTGCGGCGTCGCCGACCGCGACGGAGTCCAGCAGGTACCGATAGCCGGCGCCCGCGGACATCACTCGCATCGACACCGTCACCAGCCACACCCGGCGTTCTGAACCCCCGACATCCGACCTGCTGCCTCCCTGCCGTCCGCGTGTGCAAGACGTGTGACCTGGTAGACGGGGGCGGGGAATCGGTTGTGTCAACGATTTCGAGAAACTTCGCGAGCGGCAGCAGTCCGGGTCGCTCGTCGACGATCGAGGAATCCGTTGACACAGAACCGGGGGGTGCCACGTCTGACAGAGGGCGGAGATGAGCCCGGGGACCGAGGAGGCAGCGTTGAGCGCTCGAGGCATGACGGTCGAGACCGCCACCGACTCCCTCGCCCAGGCGATCGGGCTGCAGGTCGCGTCCCGGTTGCTGGCCGACGCTGACCGCATCCTGATCGTGGCCGAGGACGACGTCTTGACCGGCGCCGAGGCCATCGCCGCGCACCTCGGCGTGTCGCGGCGTCATGTCGACCGCTACGCCGGCGTGACCATTCCCGCGCGTCGCATCGGCACCAAGTGGGTCGCCTCCAAGGCAGCACTCGCACGCTGGATGGCGGACGGCGTGGTCAGGTGACCAGGGCGTCCCCGAGCTGGTCGAGCGCCTCGCGCAGGTCGGGGTCGTAGGACCGGGAGTAGTGCACGGACATCGCCGCGGAGGTGTGGCGCAGGACGCTCTGGATGAGGCGCGTCGGGACCCCGGATGCTGCCAGCAGCGATCCCGTGCTGTGCCGCAGGTCGTGGATCCGTCGCCGCTCGATGCCCAGGGCGTCCAGCAGAGCGAGCAGGTGCCGGCTCACGGTCTGGCGGGAGGTGCGACGCGACGCATCGACGGTCGAGGGGAAGACGGGGTCGGTCACGGCTGCGTCGCCCTGCTCACCGATGACCTCCAGCGCCACCCGGGGGAGGGGCAACCTCGCCGCGGAGCTCTGGGTCTTGGTGCCGGGCACGGTCAGGAAGCCCTCGGCGCGATCGATGTGGTGCCAGCGGAGCTCGATGGCCTCGTTCAGCCGCAGGCCCAGCAGGAGGATGGCGGCGATGATCCGGCCGGACGGGGCCGCCGGCGCACGACACGCCCGCAGCAACGCCTTCGCCTCGTCCGGGGTCAACGGGTGCGGATCCTTGGAGGTGTGCCGCGGCGGCTTGGCGTGGGTCGCGGGGGAGTGATCGATCAAGCCCATCCGGACCGCCTCGCCGAGGGCGACCGACAGGACGGAGTGGACGCGGCCGATCGTGGCGGTGCCGACCCCGTCGTCCTTCAACCGCTTGTACAGCTTCTGCAGATCCGGCGTCCGCAGCGCCGAGACGGGCATGTCGAGGTTGGGACCGATGTAGAGCCGCTCCATTCGGTCGTACAGCCGCCAGGAGTTCTGTGCCAGCTCCTCACGGCGGCCGTCGAGGTACTCGCGGACGTACTCGGCGACCGTGGGCTCATCGGTGTCCTGCGGTCCGTACGCCCGCTCCCTGACCTCGGGCAGCGTCGCCACCGCCTCGCGCTTGGTCCGGACCCGTTCGCCGTAGAAGTCCCGTCCGCCGTACCGGATCCGGGCTCGCCACCGCCCGTCCGGCAGCTTCGAGATCGTCCCCTCGCCCTTGCTGCGACCCATCCGCGGACCTCCTGTCGGCCTGGACCCCTTTCGGGACCCCCGCTGGACCCCTTTTGGACCCCCATCGGCGGTGAATGGGGTCCAACGTAGGGCAAAGGGGTCTGCGAAAAGCAGTCAGGGCCCCGATTTCTCGGGGCCCTGACGGTGTGAGTCTGTGTGGGCGGTACAGGGCTCGAACCTGTGGCCTCCTGGTTGTCGACCAGACGCTCTCCCAACTGAGCTAACCGCCCGCGGAGGCGGAAGGGTACCGCTCCCCCGCAGGCATCGCCACCGCGGGCGGGCATGCTGGGCGCATGGCTCAGGCTGATCCCCGCACCGTGCTCGAAGACGCCGACGTCGTGGCCGTGGTCGGGTGCTCGACCAACCCCGCCAAGGCCGCCCACCGCATCCCGGCGTGGTTGCAGGGCATGGGCTACGACGTCCGGCCGGTCCACCCCTCGGCCACCGAGATCCTGGGTGTCCCGGCGATGCCGACCCTCGCCGACCTGGACGTCGCCCCCGATCTCGTCGTCGTCTTCCGCCCTTCCACCGAGGCTCCGGACGTCACCCGACAGGCCGTCGAGGCCGGCGCGGGGGCGGTGTGGCTGCAGCTCGGCATCCGCTCGGCCGAGGCGGAGGCCATCGCGGACCAGGCGGGCATCGCCTTCGTCCAGGACCGCTGCTCCGGTGTGGACGCCCGGACCTTCGGGATCGACAAGACCGCGGGCTGACCGACTGCAGCGACGCCGACGCAGCGACGGTCAGTCCTCTGCGAACGCCATCCCCCGGTCGGCCAGCGCGGCATCGAGCACGCGCATGACGGTCGGCCCGACGCCGTGGAGCGCGGCCACGTCCCGTCGGCGCATGGCCGACAGGTCCCGCAGGTCCGCGACACCCGCTGCCGCGAGCGCCCGCGAGGCAGGTGCGCTCACGGTGGGCAGGTCGTCGTCACTCCCCGCCACGCCGGGGTCCTCTCGTCGGGTGCCGGATCGTCATGCGCATGGGTGCCTCCTCGTCGCGTGCGCCACGTCGTGACGACGGCCCGGGACTGCTGCAGATCATCGCTCGTGATTCGTCATGTCAGCGCTGGGTAGGGCGAGGCCCAGTGGCAGTTCGGGGCCTCCCGGACCGCGCACAGACCGCAACGGAAAGGAACGTGCACACATGTCACGGACCCTGAGATCCTCTCTGATGGGCATCGCAGTCGCGCTGGTCGTGATCGTCGGCTTCGGCTTCACGAGCATCGCCACTGCCGCATCCCAGGAGCCCACGGAGGACCCGACCGACACCGAGTCCCCCACCGAGACCGAGACCCCGGACGAGACCGAGACCCCCGACGGGACCGAGACCCCCGACGACGGGGCGGTCCAGAGCGACCGGTACGGCGGCGAGACCCGCTACGAGACGTCGGTGAGCATCAGCCAGGCCGCCTTCCCCGAGGGCGCCGACGAGGTCTACATCGCTCGCGCCGACGCGTTCCCGGACTCGCTGTCCGCCGGCTCGCTGGACGGTGGCCCGATCATCCTCGTCCCGCAGTGCGACACCATCCCGGACGTCGTCCAGGATGAGCTCGAGCGCCTCGACCCCGAGCGCGTCATCGCCCTCGGTGGCGTGGACGCGGTCTGCGAGCAGGTGCTCGACGACGCCGTCGCCGCCGCCGGCGGCGAGGGTGGCGCGACCGAGTCGCCCATGCCCACCGAGACCCCGACGGATGACCCGACGGCCACCGAGTCGCCGACCGACGACCCGACCGACGACCCCACCGACCCGACCGACACCGAATCCCCCACCGAGGACGAGGTCGACACGACCGGGTAGTACACCCTGCACGAGACGCCCCAGGCCACGCGCCTGGGGCGTCCTGCTGTCCGGACGTCCACCACCACCGGCCAGGACCGGTGGTTGACTCGGATCCATGTCTCTCGCGACCTGGAAGGACCTGTGCATCGACGCCGTCGACGCCCACCGGCTGGCCGACTTCTGGGGCGCCGCCCTGGGCCTGTCGGTCGAGCGGCGGGGCGACGGCCACGCCGTGCTGCGGGGTGACCACCCCACCGAGACGATCTGGGTCAACGCCGTCCCCGAGCCGAAGACCGTCAAGCACCGGGTGCACCTCGACGTCCGCGCCCGCTCGCTCGATCCCCTGCTCGACCTCGGTGCGACCGTCGTGGCGGCCGCCGAGGACACCGGCAAGCCCTGGACGACGCTGGCCGACCCCGATGGCGGGGAGTTCTGCACCTTCCTCCGCGACGACCTCCCCGCGGCCCCGCCGGCCCGGCGCTACGAGATGGTCGTCGACGTCGCCGACGGCGCTGCCTCCGAGGCCCTCGCCACCTGGTGGGCCGACGTGCTCGGCGGCCGGGTGGTCGACGACGGCCGTGGGTTCTGGTGGATCGAGGACATCCCCGGCCTGCCGTTCGAGACCATCGACATGATCCCCGTCCCCGAGCCCAAGGCCGTGAAGAACCGGATCCACTGGGACGTGGACTGTGACGACGTCGACGCGCTGGTGGGCGCCGGTGCGACCGTCCTGGCCGCTCCGACGCCCACCACGCGCTGGACCGTGTGCGCAGACCCGCAGGGCAACGAGTTCTGCGCCTTCACCCCCGGCGGGGACGCGGCTTAGCCGAACTGCTCCACGCAGCTGACCGAGGTGTCCGCCCCACGGTCACCGCAGGTCAGCGCGAACGCCTCGTACTCGCTGCCGATCGGGCTGGCGAAGTACAGGTCGTCGCAGGCGACGAAGTCGCCGTCGGCGCAGGCGGTGTAGAGCACGTCCAGCTCGGGGTCGTCCCCGAAGGCGAACGGCTCGCCGGCGGTCGGATCGATCCCGGTGCCCGTGTCGCCGCCGATGGGCTGGGCGTCGTCGCCACCCGTCGCGCCCTCGACGAGGTCCTCGAACGTGCCCAGCTCGCCGAACTCGAGGGCGGGCAGGTTGGGCTCGGAGACGTCCACGGACTCGACCTCGCCGCCGTAGCTGATCCGCAGGGTGCTGCGGACCACGTCCCCCTCGACGGCGAACCCGCCGACGATCGCATCGAACGCGGCCGCCACGTCGAGCGCCTGCTGCGCCTCGTCGGTCGGCTCGGTGCCGACGGCGAACGGGGCGATGGCGCCGACCACGCCGGGGATGTCGATGTAGACGATCGGGTCGCCGACCAGCCCGTCGACGGCGGCCTGGTAGGCCTCGTCCTCGCCAAGCGTGCCGTCGCCGAACGACCCGGCCTGGATGGACAGGGCCTCGTCGGCCACGCGGATGCTCAGGTCGCCGGCGGTGATCGACCCGGACTCGATGTCGAGGCCGGCCTCCGGCGGCAGCTGCTCAGCGATGGCGTCCACGAGGTCGGTGGCGGCGTCGACGTCGGCGACGGCGGCCTGCACCAGCAGCCCGGCGTTGTCACTCGACGCCGACGGGTCGTAGGCGACGGCGAGGCTGAGGTCCCCGAGCCACCCGGCGATCTCGGACACCGACGTGCCGAGGACCTCCTCCAGACCGGCCTCGATCTGCGCGGACGGCAGCTGGTCGTCGCCGAGGGGCTCGCCGAGCTCCTCGGCGGCCATCGAGGAGGCGGCGTCGGCCGACTCGAGTGCGGAGGTGAGCAGCGGCCCGAGGTTCGGGAACCGGCCGTAGAACAGGCCGCCGGCCGGCAGGTCGGCCAGGTCGGCCGCGGCGATGGACTCAGCGGTCAGGGGGTTGTCGCCGTCGCCGACGGTGGCGACGCTGCTGATGTCGACGCTGCCCTCGGCGAAGCTCACCGACACCGCGGTGGCGCCGAGGCCCTGCAGCAGCTCCTCCTGCCCGGACTCCGCGGCGACCGCCTCGACGAACGCGGCGGTGTCGACGTAGAGGGTGACGACCCGGTCCGGCAGCTGGTCGGTCACGGTGGTGTAGGCGTCGCTGTCGGCCAGCGAGGAGTCGGCGTCGAGCGCCCGCTCGACCCCGGACTCGGTGCCGAACAGCAGCACGCCGTCGTCGATGACCGCGACCGCGTCAGGACCGCCGTCGCCGCCCTCGGCCACGAGCCACCCCTGCCGGCCGTCACCCGCGTCGTACTCACCGGCGGGGTCCTGGTCCTCGATGAACGCCGCGGCTGCGTCCGCGTCGTCGACGGCGAGGAGGATCGCGAAGTCCTCGGGGACCGACTCGGCCATCGAGTCGACGCTCGGGACGTCACCCAGGTACACGGCGATCTGGTCGCCGAGCCACGGGTCGATGTCGTCGGAGAAGCTGGGCGCGTCGTCGGAGGAGGCCTCCAGCTGCCCGACGATCGCGTCGATGCTGATCAGCTCCTCCCCCGCCGCCTCGTTGACCCGGTCGATGAGGGACTGGATGCCGAGCTTGTTGCCCGCGGACGGGTTCAGGTTCAGGTGCGCGTAGAGGGCTGCGCCATCCGGCACGCGGCTCACGAGCCGGTCACCGGAGCCTTGCAGGAACTGCAGGGCGAACACCGCGCCGCCGGCCACCACGACCAGCAGCACCACGAGACCGGCGATCAGCGGGCCCTTGCCCCGCTTCTTGGGCGCCTGCGGCGGGACGCCGCCCGGGGGGCCGTACCCGCCGTACTGGGGGACGCCGGGCGCGCCCGGGGGCGGGGCGCCCGGCTGCCAGGGCGCCTGCGGTGCGCCGGGGGGCGCGCCGGCGGGCAGTCCACCGGGCGCGCCGGCCACCGGCGCGCCGGGCTGCCATGCCTGGGGCCCAGGAGGGGTCGGTGCGGGGCCGGGTGCCGGAGCCGGACCGGGAGCCGGAGCCGGTGACGGGGCGGCCGGGGTCGGCGCAGCCGCGGGAGGCGAGGACGACCCGACCGGGCTGGCCGGCCAGTCGGTCCCGTCGTCGACGTTCCACCCGCCCTGCGAGGTGCCCGTCCCCGACGGCGTCGACGGGGACTCCTCGCCGTCGTTCCAGCCGCCCGACGATCCCCACTGGTCACCCTCGGACGGGGTCGACCCGCGCTTCGAGGTGCTGTCCATCTCGCGTTCTCCTCCCAGGGCGCGGTGACTGCGCCGCACCCGACGAACCATGACGACCGGCACGGTACTCCCCGCGGCGCGGTCGTGAGCCTACGGAACGGTGACGCGTGCGACGGCTGCAACGGGGCTGCAACGCCGGGGGAGGTTGGCCTACAGCCCCCCGCCCAGCCCGCCGATGAGGTCCTCGATCAGGTCGGTGACCGGGTTGGACCCCCCACCCCCGTCGTCGTCGTCCCCGTCGCCGCCTCCCAACCCGCCGACGATGTCCCCGATCAGCGGCACGTCCTCGAGCACGTCGGTCACGGCCTCGGCGTCGCCGCCGGCGAGCGCCTCGACCAGGTCGGCGACCGCGTCCGGGGACACCCCGCCCTCGAGCAGCGCGTCGACGACCTCCTGCAGCTGCTCGGGCAGCAGCCCGGCCTCGGACAGCGCCTCGAGGATGTCCCCGATCAGCGGGATGTCCTCGAGGGGCAGGCCGAGGATGTCGCCGAGGTCGCTCAGCGCCCCGATGGACAGCGCGCCGGCAGCGAGGCACGCCGGCTCGCTGACGAACGGCGCGCAGACGATGGCCGGTCCGCCGTCGAGCAGGTTCTCCGGCACGCCCTGGGCGAGGAAGGCCAGCGTCTCCTGCGGCAGGAGCTCGCCGTCGCTGAGCAGCACCGGGGCGGTGTTCTGGTCGGCGTAGGACGTGGCGGCGAACCCGGGCGCCCAGACGTCGTCGCGGCCGCCGGACTCGGCGAGGACGATCTGGTCGGCGTCGGCCGACGAGGTGAAGCCCCGCTCCTCGGCGATCGCGACCGCGGTGGCGAACCGGTTGTCCCCGGCGATGCGGTCGACGGTCAGGCCCATCCCCTCGAGCTCGTCGGCGACGGACGCGGCGATCGCGCCGGTGCCGCCGATGATCGTCACCTCGTCGAAGGTTGCCAGCTCCTCGGCCACCGCTGGGTGGAGCTCTGCGGAGGTGGTCATCAGCACCGGCCAGCCGCTGTCCGCGGCGTACGGGCCGGCGGCCAGTAGGTCGGCGTAGGCCTGGCTGTCCGGCTCGCCGGGGTCGGGGTACGCGCGGACGAGCACCGCGCGGGTCGCCCCGCCGTTCGTCAGGTCAGCCGCCTCCGTCGAGGTCTCGACGCGCGTGGCCCCGCCGACGCGGACGACCTCGAGCCCGGCGATCTCGAGCTTGTTGACCACGACCGGGTCCAGGGCGTCCTCGCCGCCGAGGATCGTCACGGTGTCCATGCCGAGGCGCTGCAGCTCGTTGCCGGTCCGCGGGTCGAGGTCGCCGGAGTCCGTCAGCAGCAGGGGCGCGTCGAACACGCCCTGGAAGCCGCTCGAGGACATCGAGTCGGCGAACAGGTCCTCGCGGCCGACCACCGCCGCAGCGGCGCCGTCGGGGAAGGTGGCCTGGCTGAAGGCGACCGCGGCGGACACCGCGTCGTCGCCCTCGAGCTGGAAGGCGTTGACCGCGCCGGGCGCGCCGCCCTCGCCGAGCGCCTCCTCGAGGGCGGTGATGATCTCGAACACCGGGTTCAGCACCGGGTCGAGGGGGTCGAGGCCCTCGATGTCGCCGATCTGCTCGATCAGGTCCGACAGGCTCGGGACCTCCTGGGACGACGCGGGCCGGGCCGCCACGAGCGCGAGGGCCAGCGCGAGCGCGGCCACGACCGCGGCGACGGCCACCGGCGCACGTCGAGACGGTCCGGTGGTGGTGGGTGCTGGCACGGGAACTCCGATCGGCGACTGCTCCGGCCGGGCCCGCGGTGCGGCGGGACGGGCCCTGCCGCACCGCATCATCGGGGACCGCCCCGCAGGTGTCCAGCACCGCCGCGCGGGCCGCTGCGGCGGCGCCGCAGCGGCCGAGCGCCGGCTACTGGGCGGCCAGCTGGCGGAGGACGTAGTGGAGGATGCCGCCGTGGCGGTAGTACTCCTGCTCGTTGGGGGTGTCGAGGCGGACGTCGACGGTGAACTCGGTGTCGCCCGCCCGGACCGTGGCCTCGCGCGGCAGGCGGCCGTCATCGCCCGGCGTGATGCCGGTGATGGAGAACTCCTCCTCGCCGGTAAGGCCGAGCTCCTCGTGCCCCTCCCCCGCCTTGAACTGCAGGGGCAGCACGCCCATGCCGATCAGGTTGGAGCGGTGGATGCGCTCGTAGGACTTGGCGATGACCGCCTTCACGCCGAGGAGGATCGTGCCCTTCGCGGCCCAGTCGCGGGACGAGCCGGTGCCGTACTCCTCCCCCGCCAGGACGACCAGCGGGGTCCCCTCGTCGATGTAGGACATCGCGGCGTCGTAGATGGTCGTGACCTCACCGTCCTTCGAGGTGAAGCCACCCTCGGTGCCGGGTGCCATCTGGTTGCGCAGACGGATGTTCCCGAAGGTGCCGCGCATCATCACCTCGTGGTTCCCGCGACGGGAGCCGTAGGAGTTGAAGTCCTTGACCTCGACGCCCTTGTCGAGGAGGTAGGCGCCGGCGGGCGAGTCCTTCTTGATCGCCCCGGCGGGTGAGATGTGGTCGGTGGTGACCGAGTCGCCGACCTTGACGAGGACCTTCGCGCCCTCGATGTCGGAGAGCTCGCCCGGCTCGGGTCCCATCCCGTCGAAGAACGTCGGCTTCTGGATGTAGGTCGACTCGTCGGACCACTCGAAGCGGTCACCGCCGCTGACCGGGACGGACTGCCACTGCTCGTCGCCGGTGAACACGTCGGCGTAGCGCTCGACGAACTGCTCGCGCTGCACGGCGTCCTGCACGACCGCCTGGATCTCGTCGTTCGTCGGCCAGATGTCGGCCAGGAAGACGTCGTTCCCGTCGCCGTCGGTGCCGAGCGGCTCGTCGTAGAGGTCGATGTCCATCGTCCCGGCGAGGGCGTACGCGACGACCAGCGGCGGGCTCGCGAGGTAGTTCAGCTTGACGTCCGGGCCGATCCGCCCCTCGAAGTTCCGGTTCCCGGACAGGACGCTGACCGCCGCGATCCCCTCGTCGTTGATGACCTTCGAGATCTCGGGGGGCAGCGGGCCGGAGTTGCCGATGCAGGTGGTGCAGCCGTAGCCGACCAGGTGGAAGCCGAGCTTCTCGAGGTACGGCGTCAGGCCGGCGCGGTCGTAGTAGTCCATGACGACCTTGGAGCCGGGCGCGAGGGACGTCTTCACCCACGGCTTGCGGCCCAGCCCGCGCTCGACCGCCTTCTTCGCGAGCAGGCCGGCACCGATCATCACGCTCGGGTTGGAGGTGTTGGTGCACGACGTGATCGCGGCGATCACCACGTCACCGTGGTCGAGGTCGAAGGACTCTCCGCTGGCCATCGACACCGGCGAGGGCTTGCGGACCCGGTCGGGCAGGTCCTGCTGGCCGGCGGACGACCCGGACACCTCTGCGGGGGCCTCGCCGTTGACCTGGCCGCTCGGGGTCGGCGCGTCGGAGGCGGGGAAGCTCTCGAGCTCCGCCTCCGAGCCCTTCTCCTCCCCCTCGACGACCTCGCCGGTCCACTTCGGCAGCACCTCGCGCAGGCCGCGCTTGGACTTCGTCAGCGGCACCCGGTCCTGGGGGCGGGTCGGGCCGGCCAGCGACGGCACGACCGTCGACAGGTCCAGGGAGAGGGTGTCGGTGTAGCGCGGCCGGTTCGCCGGGTCGTGCCACAGGCCCTGGTGCTTCGCGTACGCCTCGACCAGGGCGATCTGGTCGTCGTCGCGGCCGGTGAACCGCATGTAATCGAGGGTCCGCTGGTCGATCGGGAAGATCGAGATGGTGGACCCGAACTCTGGGCTCATGTTCCCCAGCGTGGCGCGGTCGGGGATCGGGACGCTGGCGACGCCTTCGCCGAAGAACTCGACGAACTTCCCGACCACGCCCTTCTCGCGCAGCATCTGCGTGACGGTCAGGACCATGTCGGTCGCCGTCGCCCCCTCCGCCAGCGCGCCGGTCAGCTCGAAGCCGACGACCTGGGGGATCAGCATGCTGATGGGCTGGCCCAGCATGGCCGCCTCCGCCTCGATGCCGCCGACGCCCCAGCCGACGACGCCGAGCCCGTTGATCATCGGGGTGTGGCTGTCGGTCCCGACGAGGGAGTCGGGGTAGGCCTGACCGGTCTCGGGGTTGCGGAAGACGACCTGGCCCAGGTACTCGAGGTTGACCTGGTGGACGATCCCGGTGTTCGGCGGGACGACCCGGAAGTTGTCGAACGCGGTCTGGCCCCAGCGGAGGAACTGGTAGCGCTCGTAGTTGCGCTGGAACTCGATCTCGGCGTTCTTCCGGAACGCGTCGGGCACCGCGAAGGAGTCGACCTGGATGGAGTGGTCGATCACGAGGTCGACGGGGACCCGCGGGTTGATCACGCCCGGGTCGCCTCCGAGGTCGGCGACCGCGTCGCGCATGACGGCGAGGTCGACGACGGCGGGGACGCCCGTGAAGTCCTGGAGCAGCACCCGCGCCGGGGTGAAGAGGATCTCCTCGCTCGGCTCGACCGAGGGGTCGTAGGACGCCACCGCGCGGACGTCGTCGGCGGTGATGTTCTCGCCGTCCTCGTTGCGCAGGAGGTTCTCGAGCAGGACCCGGATCGAGTACGGCAGCGCCGCGATGTCGGTGTCGACGGCCTCGAGTCCGAAGATCTCGTGGTCGGTGCCGTCGACGGTCAGCGTCTGCTTCGCGCCGAAGCTGTTGGTGCTCACGATGGGTGCTCCTTCAGTCGAGCGGATCGAGGGGACGATGGGGGCCCGATTCTTACCCGACGGGCCCCTCACGTGCCCACCGCGACGGTGTCGTCTGTCCCCTCCCACTCTGCCCGTGAGGTGCAACCCCCACGTCGGGCACCTGCCGCGGATCCGCGGCGGTCCGCCCCGCCCGCCCTAGGGGTTTCGCCGCACATCGGGGGGCGGAAGGGCCCCCACGACCCCTCCCGGAGGACCGCCCCCGATGTCGACGAGCCCCGATCGCACCCCGTCCGCCCGCCCCGACGTGCCCGTCTGGGCGAGGACCCCCGTCACCGGCCCCCCGGTGGAGGGCCGGGTCGACGCCGACGTCGCGGTCATCGGCGCGGGGATCACCGGGCTGGCGCTCGCCCACGAGCTCGCGGACCGCGGCGCGTCGGTCGCGCTCGTGGCCCGCCACCCCCTCGGCGAGGGCATCACCGGCCGCTCCAACGCGAAGATCACGGTCCTCCACCAGCTGGTCTACGCCGACGTCGCCCGGCGCCACGGGACCGAGGCGGCCCGGACCTACGCCCACGCGAACGGCGCCGCGGTGGACTGGATCCGCGGTCGGGCCGGCGAGGCCTGGCAGGACCGCCCCGTCGCCACCGTCGCGCGGACCCCGGAGGAGGCCCAGCAGGTCGCGGACGAGGCGGAGGCCGCCCGGGCGGCCGGGCTCGACGCGCACGTGGAGTCCGACGTCGCGTTCCCCGACGCGACCCGCGCGGTCGTGATCCGCGGCGGGCAGGGCCAGGTCGACCCGGCGCAGCTCCTCGTGCGGCTGCACGTCGCCCTGCCCGACGGCGTGGCGTACCGCACCGACACCGTGACCGGCGTCGCCGAGCGCCGCGACGGCGCGCGGGTCAGGACCCGGACGGGGACGGTCCGGGCGCGACACGTGGTCGTGGCGACCGGCCTGCCGATCATCGACCGCGGCGGGTTCTTCGCGCTGTGCGAGCCGCAGGCCAGCTACCTGGTCGCCCTGCGCCAGGACGCCGCGGCGGTGCCCGAGGGGGAGCCGATGATGATCACCGCGTCCGAGCCGAAGCGGTCGGTGCGCTGGACCGCCGACGCCGACGGCCCGATCCTGCTGGTCGGCGGCGAGGGGCACCGGACCGGTGCCGGGTCCCCCACGACCCTCCGCTACGAGGCGCTCGAGTCGTGGGCGCGGCAGCGCTACGACGGCGTCGGCCCCGTGGTCGCCCGGTGGAGCGCCGAGGACTTCATGAGCCCCGACCGCCTGCCCTTCGCCGGTCCGCACCTCCGGTTCGGGGGACCGGTCCACGTGGTCACGGGCCTCAGCAAGTGGGGGTTCAGCCTGGGCGTGGCCTGCGCGACCGCGTTGGCAGAGCGGCTCACCGCGGGCCGGACGACCGCGTGGGGCGAGCTGGTCGACACCGCCCGCCGCCCCGACCTCGGGTTCCTCGCCACGACCGCGAAGGCAAACGCCGAGGTCGGTGCGCGCATGGTCCGCGGCTGGGCGCGCGCCGCGGCGACCTCCGGCGGGGCCGCGCCGCGGGAGGGGGAGGGACGGGTCCACCGCTGCGGGCTCCGCCCGTGCGCCACCGCGACGGTCGACGGCGAGGTGCTGGAGCGCTCCGCGGTCTGCACCCACCTCGGCGGCATCGTGACCTGGAACGACGGGGACCGGACCTGGGACTGCCCCCTCCACGGCTCCCGGTTCGAGGCCGACGGGGCGGTCCGCTTCGGCCCGGCGATCCGCGACATCTGAGCACACCCCGTCGCACGTGCGACGGTAGGGGCGACGCCCGACGCCGAGATCCCACCCACGGAAGCGATGCCGATGTCCTCCACCGCCCACCCCACCGACCGCTCCGCCGAGACCGACCAGGCCACGATGGACGGGGTGCTGCGCGCCGCCGGCGCCGCCGCACCCGCCCTGGCCATGATCGAGCCGGCCGGCCGCGCCGACCTGCTGGTGGCGGCAGCCGACGCGCTGGATGCGGCGGTCGACCGGCTGGTCGAGGCAGCGGATGCCGAGACCGGCCTCGGCACCACCCGGCTGTCCGGTGAGGTCGGCCGCACGACCGGGCAGCTGCGCCTGTTCGCGTCGGTCCTCCACGACGGGGCGTGGCTCGAGGCGACCATCGACCACGCGGACGCCGACCTCGGCCGCCCCGACGTCCGCCGGCAGCTCGAGCCCCTCGGCCCGGTCGCGGTGTTCGCGGCCAGCAACTTCCCGTTCGCGTTCAGCGTGGCGGGCGGGGACACCGCGTCCGCGCTGGCCGCCGGCTGCCCGGTCGTCGTCAAGGCCCACCCCGGGCACCCCGAGACGTCGGCGGTGACCGCCGAGGTCCTCGACGATGCGCTGACCCGGGCGGGGGCGCCGCGGGGGACGTTCGCGATGGTCTCCGGCGTCGAGCGCGGCCGTGACCTCGTCGCCCACCCCGCCATCCGCGCGGTCGGGTTCACCGGCTCGGTCGCCGGCGGCCGTGCGCTGTTCGACCTCGCGGTGTCACGCCCGGACCCGATCCCGTTCTACGGCGAGCTGGGCAGCCTGAACCCGGTGGTGGTGACGTCCGGTGCCGCGGCCGCCCGCCCCGAGGAGATCGCGACGGGCCTGGTCGGGTCCTTCACGCTCGGCGTGGGCCAGTTCTGCACCAAGCCCGGTGTGGTGCTGGTCCCCCGCGGGGCGGGGCTCGAGGACGCCGTGGCCGCCGCGGCGGCGGAGGCCGCAGGCGGTCGGATGCTCACCGGTCGGATCGCCGAGGGGTTCCGGGACCGGCTCGGCGCGCTGGTCGACCTCGACGGGGTCGACGTGCTCACCGGTCCCGCGGACCAGGCGGGCGCTGCCGCCACGCCGGTGGTGCTGGTGACCGACGCAGCGCGGCTGGTGGCCGAGGACCTGCTGGCGGAGGAGTGCTTCGGACCGGTCGTCGTGCTGGTCCGCTACGGCGAGGACGAGCTGGCCGACACCGTCGCCGCCCTGCCGAGCAGCCTGACCGCGACGCTCCACCTGGCCGACGACGAGGTCGAGGACGCCGGCGAGCTGCTGGCCGCCCTGCGCGACCGCGCCGGCCGGGTGATCGTGAACGGCTGGCCGACCGGGGTGGCGGTGACCTGGGCGATGCACCACGGCGGCGGCTGGCCGGCGACCACGAACCCCCTCCACACGTCGGTGGGGACCACCGCGATCCGCCGCTTCCTCCGCCCCGTCTGCTACCAGGACGTCCCCGCGGCGCTGCTGCCGCCGGCGCTGCGGGACGACAACCCGCTCGGCATCCCCCGCCGGGTCGACGGGCGCCTCGTGCTGTAGCGGCCGGCGGTCAGCGGCGCTCGCCGTGGGCCAGCGGCTCGGAGTCGGCGTCGGAGTGGTCCGGCTGGCGGCGGAACACGTTCACCAGCCCGCCCTCGAGGAGCATCTCGATCTGGCGCTCGCTCAGCCGGTGGGTCAGGCGCACCTCACGGCCCTCCACCGTGGCGGTCACCTCCCCCGACGGAAGCTGGTCGTGCAGCCCCTCGACGGTGAGCGTCTGGCCCTGCTCGAGCCGGTCGTAGTCCGCGTCGTCGGCGAACTCGAGGGCGAGCACCCCGAAGTTGGCGAGGTTCTGCCAGTGGATCCGCGCGTACCCCTTGGCGATGACCGCGCGCAGGCCCAGGTAGCGGGGGGCGATCGCCGCGTGCTCGCGCGAGGAGCCCTGCCCGTAGTTGTCGCCGCCGACGATCACGTGGTCGCCGGCCTCCTGGGCGCGTGACACGTAGGTGTCGTCGACCTGGTAGTAGACGAACTCGCTGATCTTCGGGATGTTCGAGCGGAACGGCAGGACGCTCTGGCCGGCCGGCATGATCTCGTCCGTGGAGATGTCGTCGCCGACCTTCAGGAGCACCGGCACCTCGAGGCGGTCCGGGATCCCGTCGAAGATCGGCAGGGTCGAGATGTTGGGTCCCTTGTCGAGCTCCTCGGCCAGCGCCTCCTCGGGGTCGAGGGGCGGCACGAGCATGTCGGTGTTGATCGACAGGTCCTCCGGCTCGGCGTACGTCGGGTACTCGATCCCGAGCCGCTCGGGCAGGTCGCGCGGGTCGGTGATCTCCCCCGTCAGCGCCGAGGCGACCGCGGTCTCGGGGCTGCACAGGTAGACCTGGTCCTCCGCCGTGCCGGACCGGCCGGGGAAGTTCCGGGGGAAGGTCCGCAGGCTGATCGTGTCGGTCGCCGGCGCCTGGCCCATGCCGATGCAGCCGAGGCAGCCGGACTGGTGCAGCCGCGCGCCGGCGTGGATCAGCGGCATCAGCAGGTCCATCTCGCCGAGGTTCTCGAGGGTCTGGCGGCTGGAGGGGTTGACGTCGAAGCTGACCCGGTCGTGGGCCTGGCGGCCGCGGGCGACCATCGCCGGGACGGCGTAGTCCCGCAGGCCGGGGTTGGCCGAGGAGCCGATGACGACCTGGGCGATCTCCGCGCCGGCGACCTCGCGGACCGGCACGACGTTGCCGGGGCTGGTCGGCTTGGCGATCAGCGGCTCGAGCTCGGACAGGTCGATGTGCTCGGTGACGTCGTAGTCCGCCCCGGCGTCGGCGACGACCTCCCGGAAGTCGTCGCCGCGCTGCTGGGAGGTGAGGAACCGCCGGATCTCGTCGTCGGCGGGGAACACCGTCGTGGTCGCGCCGAGCTCGGCGCCCATGTTCGCGATCACGTGGCGGTCCATCGCGCTGAGGGTCGCGAGGCCGGGCCCGTGGTACTCGACGATCCGCCCGACGCCGCCGTCGACGTCGTGGCGTCGGAGCATCTCGAGGATCACGTCCTTCGCGCTGACCCACGGCGGCAGCTCGCCGGTCAGCTCGACCCCCCACACCTCGGGCATGCGGATGGTGAGCGGCTCCCCGGCGATCGCCATCGCCACCTCGAGCCCGCCCACGCCGATGGCCAGCATGCCGAGGGACCCGGCGGCCGGGGTGTGGGAGTCCGACCCGAGCATCGTCGCGCCCGGCGTGCCGAAGCGCTGCATGTGGACGGCGTGGCTGATCCCGTTGCCCGCCTTCGAGTACCACAGGCCGAAGCGGCGGCAGGCGCTGCGCAGGAACAGGTGGTCGTCGGGGTTGCGGCTGTCGGTCTGCAGCAGGTTGTGGTCGACGTACTGCACGCTCACGTCGGTCTTGGCGCGATCGAGGTCCATCGCCTCGAGCTCGAGCATCACCATCGTCCCGGTCGCGTCCTGGGTCAGGGTCTGGTCGACGGCGATCGCGATCTCCTCCCCCGCCCGCATCTCGCCGGACACGAGGTGGGCGTCGATCAGCTTCTGGGTCACGTTCCGCGCCATGGGGACCTCCGCGGGTCAGGGGTTGGCCGCTCGTCTGGTGCCTACCCCCAGCCCGCGCTGTCGACCCCTCAGCGGGTGCGGGGGAACCCGAGGTCGACCGCCGACGGCTCGGCCGGCCAGCGGGACGTGATGACCTTCTGGCGGGTGCAGAACCGGATGCCGTCGGGGCCGTAGATCGCGAGGTCGCCGAACAGCGACGCGTCCCACCCCCCGAAGGAGTAGCTGGCGACCGGGACGGGGATGGGGACGTTCACACCCACCATGCCGGCGGTGACGTCGCGGCCGAAGCGGCGCGCCGCGCCGCCGTCGCGGGTGAAGATCGCCGCGCCGTTGCCCCACGGGTTCGCGTTGACGAGGGCGACGGCGTCGGCGTAGGTCGGAGCGCGGAGGACGCACAGCACGGGCCCGAAGATCTCGTCGCGGTAGACCGACATCTCCGGGGTGACGTCGTCCAGGAGGCTCGGGGCGAGGAAGAACCCCTCGGCCGGCACGCCTCCCCGGCCGTCGCGGACGACGGTGGCGCCCTCGGCCTCGCCCGCGGCGACGTAGCCGGCCACGCGGTCGCGGTGCGCGGCGGTGATCAGCGGGCCCATGCCGGTGGCGGGGTCGGTGCCGTCGCCGACGACGATCCCGTCGATCCGCGCGTCGATCCCGGCGACCAAGGGGTCCGCTGCGTCGCCCACGGCCACGACGACGCTGATCGCCATGCACCGCTCGCCCGCCGAGCCGTAGGCGGCGCTGACCGCCGCGTCCGCAGCCACGTCGAGGTCCGCGTCGGGCATGACCACCATGTGGTTCTTCGCCCCGCCGAGGGCCTGCACCCGCTTGCCGGCGGCCGCGGCGGTGGCGTAGACCGACCGGGCCACCGGGGTCGACCCGACGAAGCTGACCGCCGCCACGTCGGGGTGGGCGAGCAACCGGTCGGCAGCGACCCGGTCCCCCTGGACGACGGTCAGCACGCCGTCCGGCAGCCCCGCCTCGGCGAGCAGCCGCGCGAGGAGGAGCGTGACCGACGGGTCCTTCTCCGAGGGCTTCAGGACGAAGGCGTTCCCGCAGGCGATCGCGGTCGGGAACATCCACAGCGGCACCATCGCCGGGAAGTTGAACGGCGTGATCCCGGCCATCACCCCGAGCGGGTGGCGGACCGAGTGCACGTCGACGCCGCCGGAGACCTGCTCGGAGTGCTCCCCCTTCAGCAGGTGCGCGAGCCCGCAGGCGAACTCGATGTTCTCGAGGCCGCGCGCCACCTCGCCGGCGGCGTCGGACAGGACCTTGCCGTGCTCGGCGGTGAGGGTCGCGGCGAGGTCGTCGCGGTGGGCGTCCACCAGGTCGCGGAAGCGGAACATGATCTCGGTGCGGGCGGCGAGGGACGTGTCGCGCCAGCTCGCGGCGGCGACCAGCGCGGATGCGACCGCCGCGTCGACCTCGGCGTCGTCGGCCAGGCCGACCGTGCCGGTCTGGCGACCCGTGGCCGGGTTGTGCACCGGGGCGGTCCGGCCCGACGCGGACACGACCGCGCGGCCGCCGATCCAGTGCGGGATGGTCGTGGTCACGTGCGGGTCCTCCTGTGCCGGTGGTCGGCCGATTGTCACCGATCCCCGCGGCCGTGCGACGCTGTGGCGGATGTTCGGCCTGCCGCCACTCTCCGCCCGGGACGTGACCGCCGGCCTGGCCGGTCTGGCGCGGGCGGGGGTCATCCGCCCGCTGCTGCCCACGCCGTCGCTCGTGGGGCTGCTGCTGGAGCTGCCGCTGGTGCGCCCGAACCTCGGCCTGGCCGTGGCCTACCAGGCCCACACCCAACCGGACGCGGTCGCGATCATCGACGAGGGTGGGATGGTGACCTGGGGGGAGCTCGACCGCCGGGTGACCCGCCTGGCCAACGTGCTCGGCGACCACTCCGAACCGGGCGGCGTCGTCGCGTTCCTGCTGCGCAACGGTCGGGAGGCGGTCGAGTGCTACGCCGCCGGCGGCCGGGCCGGGCTCGCGCCCGCCCCGTTGAACACCTGGTCGACGGCCAGCGAGATCGCGCGGATCCTGCACATGCAGCGCCCCGCGGTGCTGGTCTGCGACGCGGAGTTCCGCGCCGTCGCCGAGCGGGCGCTCCGGCTGCTCGACGACCCGCCGGTCCTGCTGGGCGTGGGACCGGACGGGGAGTACGAGCAGGCGCTCGCGGCGGCGTCGACCAGCGCGCCGTTCGCCCGGGGCACCTCGAAGGTGGTGATCCACACCTCGGGCACGACCGGGGCGCCGAAGGGGGCCGAGCGGACCGTCGGGCTGTCCCAGGCCGGCGCGCTGCTCGGCTTCGTCGCCAAGGTGCCGTTGCGGCGGGGCCACCGGGTCATGGTCCTGCCACCCCTGTTCCACGCGTTCGGGAGCGGCATGGCCGCGGCGGCCTGCCTGATCGGCGCGACCCTCGTCCTGCCCCGGACGGTCGACCCGGCGACGTTCGAGCGCGACGTCCGGGTGCACGACGTCACCGCGGCCGTGATGGTGCCGATCATGGTCCGCCAGGTGCTCGACCACCCCGAGCCGGCCTCGCCGTCGCCCCTGCGGATCGTGCTGACCAGCGGATCGGCGCTCGCGGCGTCCCTGCGCGACGAGGCGCAGCGCCGCTGGGGCGAGATCGTGTACGACCTGTACGGCTCGACCGAGGCCGGGTGGGTGGCGATCTCGACGCCGACGGACTTCCGCGAGCGGCGCGGCACGGTCGGCCGGCCGGGCCCGGGGATGCGGGTGGAGGTGCTCGACGAGCACGGGGAGCGGCTCGGCCCGGGCGAGGTCGGGGCGCTGCACGTGTCGACCGGCATGGAGTTCAGCGGCTACACCGGCGCGGACGGCCACCGTGGCGCGTGGGACATCGGGGACCTCGGCTTCGTCGACGCCGACGGGTACCTCTACGTGACCGGACGGCGCGACGAGATGATCATCTCGGGGGGCGAGAACATCTACCCCTCCGAGGTCGAGGAGGCCATCGCCGGCCACCCGGCGGTCGTCGAGGCGGCGGTCATCGGCATGGACGACGAGACCTACGGCCAGGTCCTGTGGGCCTACGTCGCGGGGGACGTCGAGCCGGAGGAGCTGCGGACCTGGCTGCGCGAGCGCCTCTCCCGGGTCAAGGTCCCCAAGCGGGTCGTCGTGGTCGACGCGCTGCCGCGGACCGCGACGGGGAAGGTGCTGAAGCGCCAGCTGGTCCAGTCCGAGCACCCCTCCCGGGGGTAGCGGGTCGGGGGTCGCGCGTCGCTCAGGCGTCGGTGACGCGGACCAGGTGGTACCGCTTCTTGCCGACCCGCAGGACCAGGGTGGAGGGGGTCGTGCGATCGGCGTCGGCGACCGGCCGGGTCGCGTCGTCCACCACGACGTTGTTGAGCCGCACGCCGCCCTGGCCGACCAGCCGCCGGGCCTCGCTGGACGACTTGGCCGCGCCGGCGGTGGTCATCAGCTCGGCGACGGTCATGCCGTCGGCCAGCGCACCGGCCGGCACGTCGACGCTCGGCGCGCCGGCGAAGGCCTCGGCGAGGACGGCATCGCCCAACCCCGTGAACGGCTCGTCGCCGAACAGCACCTCGGTGGCGCGGACGGCGTCGGCCACCCCCTCCTCCCCGTGGACGATGCGGGTCGCCTCCTCCGCCAGGCGCCGCTGGGCCGTCCGGCGGTGGGGGGCCTCGGCGTGGGCCGCCATGACGTCGGCGATCTCGTCGAGGTCGAGGAACGTGAACAGCTTGAGGAACCGCTCCACGTCGTCGTCCGCCGCGTTGATCCAGTACTGGTAGTACGCGTACGGCGAGGTCATGTCGGCGTCGAGCCACACCGCGTTGCCGGCCGACTTGCCGAACTTCGCCCCGCTCGCGGTGGTGAGCAGCGGCCACACCAGCCCGAACGCCTGGGCGTCGTGGAGGCGGCGGACCAGGTCGGTGCCGGCGGTGATGTTGCCCCACTGGTCGCTGCCGCCGATCTGCAGGGTGCAGCCCTCCGCGGCGTGGAGGTGGGCGAAGTCGTAGGCCTGCAGGAGCTGGTAGCAGAACTCGGTGAAGGTGAGCCCCTGGTCGCGGGACTCGAGGCGCCGGCGGACCGACTCGCGGGCGAGCATCTGGTTGACGCTGATGACCTTGCCGACGTCGCGGAGGAAGCCCATCAGGTCGAGCTGGCCGAGCCAGTCGTGGTTGTCGACCAGCACCCCGCGCTCGAGGTCGACGAACCGCTCGATGTCCCGGCGGATCCCGGCGAGGTTGGCCTCGAGCGTCGCGTCGTCGAGGACCTGCCGCTCGGTGTCCCGACCCGACGGGTCCCCGATGCGCCCGGTCCCCCCGCCGGCCAGGGCGATCGGGCGGTGCCCGGCGCGCTGCAGCCAGCTCATCGCCATGAGGCCGATCAGGTTGCCGGCGTGGAGGGACGCCGCCGTCGGGTCCATGCCGTAGTAGAAGGTGACCTGGCCGGCGTCGAGTGCGGCGCGCAGGCCGTCGGCGTCGGTGACGTCCTGCACGAAGCCGCGGGCGATGAGGGTGTCCAGCGGGTTCGGGGTCGACATGGTGCGCGACGGTACCCGTCGCCCCCCGGGGGGTGCTAGTGTGCGCAGCCGATGACCCGCACGCCGGTTGCCGCCCTCGCGACGCTCGTACGTCGCTGCGCTCCAGCTGCCATCATCGCGGGCGGGCCCTCCTAGCCCCCCGATCGAGACACCGGGCAGGCAGGAGCGGCCCGGTGGCTCCCCCTCGTCACCGGTCGCAGCCACCGCCCACGACCGAGGACGAACACCGTGGACACCCTCCAGGCACAGGCCGTCGCCCCCCGCGACGAGTCCGACCGCCAGGTGCTGACCCTGCACCTCGACGACCGCTGCCGCGCGCTGGCCCGCGTGCTCGCGCTGGTGGAGGGGCGGGGGCTCATCGTCGGCGAGCTCCGCTTCTCCCCCGCCACGACGGCCCGCCCGCACGCGCTCGCCACCGTCGAGGTGTCCGGGCCCGCCGATCGGCTCGACACCGTCATCAGCCGGATCGAGTCCCTCCCCAGCGTCCGCCGGGCCCTCGTCGGCCGCCCTGTGGCCGTGCCGCTGTAGGTCCGGACCGGCCTGTGACCCCTCCCAAGGGGTCTGGTGCGTCGACACACCCGGTCGGGAGTAGGGTCTGGGGCGATGCAGGACCGAGCCGCTGACGCGATCGCCGAGCTGACCAGGACCCTGCCGACGGGCCGCCTGCTCACCGACCCGGACGTCCTGGCGAGCTACCGCCACGACCGGGCGCCGGACCTGCCCGCCGGCACCCCCGCGGCGGTGGTCAGGGCGCGCACCACCGGCGAGGTCCAGACCGTCATGCGCACGGCCCACCGCCACCGCGTCCCGGTCGTGCCCCGCGGCGCCGGCGCCGGCCTGCACGGCGGGTCGAACGCGATCGACGGCGGCATCGTCCTGAGCGTCGAGCACATGACGTCGGTCCTCGACGTCGACCCGGTCGACCGGCTGTGCACCGTCGAGCCGGGGATCATGAACCTCGCGCTCAAGCAGCAACTGGCCGTCGACGGGCTGTGGTACCCGCCGGACCCCGCCTCGATGGCGTTCTGCTCGATCGGCGGGAACGTCGCGACGAACGCCGGCGGGCTGTGCTGCGTCAAGTACGGCGTGACCCGCGACTGGGTCGCCGGGCTCGAGGTCGTCATGGCCGACGGGACGCTCGTGACGACGGGCGCGAAGACGATCAAGTCCGTCGCCGGCTACGACCTGACGTCGCTGTTCGTGGGGTCCGAGGGGACCCTCGGCGTGGTCACCAGGGCCATCCTGCGGGTCCGGCCCCTCCCCCCGCCCGCCTCGACGCTGGTGGCGTTCTTCGACTCCCTGGCCGATGCGGGCACCGCCGTGGCGGCCATCTGCGCCGGCGAGCCGCCTGCCCTGTGCGAGATCATGGACCGGTCGACCATCGGGGCCGTCAACGACTTCCAGCGCATGGACCTCGACACCGACGCGGCGGCGCTGCTCCTGATCCAGAGCGACCTGGCGGGACCCGCCCGCAGCGAGCACGTCACGGCGATCGAGGCCGCGTGCAACGCGAACGGGGCGTCCTACATCGCCCGGACCGACGACCCAGACGAGGGTGAGGCGCTGCTGCAGGCCCGGCGCATGGCGCTGCCGGCCGTCGAGCAGCGCGGGGTGGCCCTGCTCGAGGACGTCGGCGTGCCCCGCTCCCGCGTCCCCGCCCTGATCGAGGCGACCGAGCGCATCGCCGCCGAGCGGGGGATCGAGATCTACTCCTACGGCCACGCCGGTGACGGCAACATGCACCCGACCCTGTGCTGGGCGGCCGACGACGCCGACGAGCACGCCCGCTCGATGCTCGCGTTCGACGACATCCTCACCGCGGCGCTCGAGCTCGGCGGCACCACCACGGGCGAGCACGGCGTCGGCTTGCTGAAGGACGGCTGGCTCGAGCGGGAGGTCGGTCCGGCCTCCCTCGCGGTGCAGCGCCAGATCAAGCAGGCGCTCGACCCCGAGGGGATCCTCAACCCCGGCAAGATGGCGCTCGGCGCGCGTGCGCCGTTCGCCGCCGCCGGTGACCGCACGGCCGCTGTGTAGCCTGGAGCGCCCGAGCCGCCGCACGCAGCCGCCGGGAGAGGGGACGAGCCGCCGATGGCCTACAAGCTTCCGAACCCCGAGCGGGAGCGCACCGAGCGCAACCGCGAGCTGAAGCGCCTCCGCACCAAGACCGACCCCGGTCGCGAGCGCGCCGAGCGGGCCGCCGAGCTGGCCGTGTGGTTCCACGACGAGCGGTCGATCAACCACGTGATGGAGCTCGCCCAGCTCGTCCTCGACGACGTCGACGACGGCGTGGAGGTCCTCCTGGACGCCTACCTCGACGACGTCCGCGGCGTCGAGGACCAGATGGAGCGCCTGGCGATGCTCGCCAACGTCGGACGGTGGATCGACGAGGCGGACCTCGAGGCGGCGGCCCGGGCGCGCGGCGCCGACGCGGCCGCCCGCTGGACCGGTGCGGTCGGCGACGAGATCGAGCGGGCGGAGCGGCTCACCGTGGTCGAGCGCCGCTTCGACGCCGAGCTCAGAGAAGCCGTGCAGCGCCAGCTCGCCTGAGGGATCAGCGCAGCAGGCCCCGCAGCGCGCCCACGGTCCCCTCGACGGCGCTGCGCGCGGCCGCCGACGCGCCGCCCATGCCGAAGAAGCCGTGGATGAGCCCGTCGAAGTGGAGGTTGGCGGCCGACACCCCGGCCTCGCGGAGCCGGGCGCCGTAGCGGAGCCCGTCGTCCGCCAGGGGGTCGTAGCCGGCCGTCGCGATCACCGCCGGCGCCAACCCGGCGAGGTCGTCGAGCTCGATCGGGGAGAACCCCTCCCCCGGCTGGTAGGCGTCGTAGAACCACCGCATCATGTCACCGGTCAGGTAGTAGCCCTCGGCGTTGGCCCGGTGCGACGGGCTGTCCATGGAGGGGTCGAGCGCCGGGTAGATCAGGCACTGGGCGGCGAGGTCCGGCCCGTCGGGCCGCTCGGCGGCGGTGTCGCGCCAGCGCTGGGCCGCGGACGCGGCGAGCAGCCCGCCCGCCGAGTCGCCCGCCAGCACCAGCCGGTCGGTGTGGCTCCAGTCACCCATCCCGGCGACGGCCCAGCCGATCCAGTCCCACGCGTCCTCGTGGGCAGCCGGGAAGGGGTGGTCGGGGGCGAGGCGGTACTCGACGCTGACGACCACGGCCGGCAGGTCCACGAACGCCCGGGCCTGGACGTCGTGGGTGTCGAGGTCCCCGACGACCCAGCCGCCCCCGTGGAAGTAGACGACCAGCGGCATCGGGCCCTCGTGCACCGAGCGGTTCAGCGGCCGGTAGATGCGGGCCCACAGCCCGTCGCGGTTGAACCCCTCCACGGCGCACTCCGGACCTGGCGCGGGCCCGTCTCCGCGGCGGGCGAGGGCCAGCTCGCGGAACGCCGCGCGCGCGTCGGCGGGTGAGGGGTGCTCGTGCAGTGCGGGTCGTCCCGCGGCCTCGGCGGCGGCGAGGAACGCGGCGATCTGGGGGTCCAAGGTCATGGTCGCCCCATCTTGGCGCATGTCGGGCATGATCGTCCCCATGCCCCTCGACCTCGACACGATCCGGTCCGCCCCGAAGGTCCTGCTGCACGACCACCTGGACGGCGGGTTGCGCCCGGCGACCGTCATCGAGCTGGCCGACGCCAAGGGGTACGCCGACCTGCCCACGACGGATCCGGACGAGCTGGCGGCGTGGTTCACCCGCGGCGCGGACCGCAAGAGCCTCGAGCTGTACCTGGAGGGGTTCCGCCACACCGTCGGCGTGATGCAGACCGCCGAGGCGCTCGAGCGGGTGGCCTACGAGGCCGCCGCCGACCTGGCCGCCGACGGGGTGGTCTACGCCGAGATCCGCTTCGCCCCCGAGCTGCACATCGACCGCGGGCTGGCAATGGACGCGGTCGTCGAGGCGGTGCTGGCCGGGTTCGACCGGGGCATGGCCGACCACCCGATCACCATCGGGACGCTGGTGACGGCGATGCGCCACGCGGCGGTGTCCCTCGAGATCGCCGAGCTGGCGATGCGCCACCGCGACGCCGGCGTGGTCGGATTCGACATCGCCGGGGCGGAGGCCGGGCACCCCCCGACGCGCCACCTCGACGCGTTCCAGCTGATCCACCGCGAGAACTCCCACGTCACCATCCACGCGGGGGAGGCGTTCGGGCTGGCCTCGATCTGGGAGGCGCTGCAGTTCTGCGGCGCCGAGCGGCTCGGCCACGGCGTCCGGATCGTCGACGACATCGAGGTCGCGCGCGGTGACGACGGGGAGGCGACGCTCGGGCGGCTGGCGGCGTTCGTGCGCGACCGCCGCATCCCCCTCGAGATGTGCCCGACGTCGAACGTCAACACCGGGGCCGCGCCGTCGCTGGCCGAGCACCCGATCCAGTTGCTGAAGGACCTCCGCTTCAGGGTGACGGTGAACACCGACAACCGGCTGATGTCGGGCGTGTCGATGACGTCGGAGCTGCAGGCGATGGTCGAGACGTTCGGGTGGACGCTCGCCGACCTGCGCTGGGTGACCATCAACGCGATGAAGTCCGCCTTCTGGCCCTTCGACCGGCGCCTCGCCCTGATCAACGACGTCATCAAGCCCGGCTACGCCGCGCTGGGGGCCTGACCCTCAGGCGATGCCGCGCAGGCCGCTGACGCCGGGGAACGGCATCGGCGGGATGCCGAGGCGGCGCATCTGCGCGACGTACTGGCGGTAGTGGCGCTGCGCCTCGCCGTGGCGTCCCGCGGCGGAGCAGATGCCGATCAGCTCGGCGTAGGCGTCCTCGTCGTAGGGGTCCTCGGCCAGCAGGCGGAGGGACGCGCGGACCGCCGCGTCGTGGTCGCCGCGGGCGCCGGCCAGCGCCACCAGGTGGCGGAGCGACTCGAGGTGGGCGGCCCGGGCCTCCTCGCGGGCGGGGATCGCCCAGTCCTCGTACGGCAGGTCGGCGAGGAACTCGCCGGCGTACACGCCGGCCGCCTCCTCGCACCGCTCCTCGGCGTCCGGGCGGCCGGCGGCGACCGCGGCGCGGGCGCGACCCATCGCCTCGTGGAAGCGCTGCAGGTCGACGTCGAGGTGGCGGAGGTCCACCCACACCGCCGAGGGGTCCGCGGCGACGAAGTGGTCCGGTGCGTGGCGCTTGTCGGGGTCGAGCACGCCGCGCAGCGTCGAGAGCGCCACCGACAGGCGGTTGCCGACGCGGTCGGGATCCTCGCCGGGCCACAGCGTCTCGAGCAGCACGCCCCGCGCCACCCGCTGACCGCGGCGTGCGATCAGGATCTGCAGCAGGTCCCGCGGCTTCCGGGACCCCCAGTCGGACGTCGCGACCGGCGCGCCGTCGCGGTGCAGCGCGAAGCCGCCGAAGGTGAAGACCCGCACGGCGGCATCGTCCGCCGCCTCGCCGTCCGCGTCGAGGAGCCCCGCGAGGACCTGGTCGAGCCCGGCGACCTCCACGACCCGGTCGTGCACACCCGCGGCGCGGCGGCCGGTCGCCGCCGCCTGCACGGCCACGAGGTCCCCCGCGATCCGCGCCCGGGCGTGGGCGACGCGGAGCGCGTCGAGCGCGGCGCCGGTCCGGTCGTGCACGGCCGCGGCTGCCGCCAGCCGGTCGTCGCGTTCGCCGGGGTCCTCGGCCAGCGCGGCGAGGGCCTCCTCGGCCTCGGCCTGCGCCCACGTCACGCCGCTGCGGCGGGCTTCGGCGAGCACCCAGCGGGCATCCGCACGAGCCTCTGCGACCTGCCCCAGGCGCAGGGCGGTCCAGGCGCGCGCCAGCCTGGCGGGGAGCCGCAGGGTGCCGGTGGCGGCCACGACCGCCTCGCCGGCGTAGCCGTGGGCCGCTGACGCATCGACGGTGACGCGGGCGGCACCTGAGAGGGCGAGGACGACCGCCTGGGCGTCCCCGGTCGACCGTGCCGCCCGGGCGGCCTCGGCGTAGCGGCCGCAGGCCTGCTCGATGTCGCCGCGGTCGCGGTGCACGTCGGCGAGGACGATGCCGGGGTAGACGCCGAGGCCGATCCCGCCGCGACGACCGATCTCGATCGCCTCGGTGGCGTGGTGCTCGGCGGCGGCGAGATCGCCGCTGCGGCGGTGGGCCTCGGCGAGGTTCGTCATGACGAGCAGCCGGCTGGCGGCGTGGCCGGCGCGGTCGGCGGGGGGCAGGCAGGTCTCGGCCTCCGCGATCGCCTCCGCGTAGCGCCCCTGCTCGACCAGCGCGCTCATGTGGTTGCTCGCGAGCCGGACCTCCATCAGCACGGCGCCGTACCGCTGGGCGTAGTCGCGGGCATCCCGGTGGTGGCGCTCGGCGGTGGTGCGGTCGCCCTCGCTCGAGCAGAGCGCGTGCATCGCGGTGTGGGCAGCGCAGAGCACGTAGGGGTTCTGCGTGCGCGCACCGATGTCGAGGGCGACGGATGCGCAGTCCCGTGCCGCGTCGTGCTGGCCGACCAGGAGGCGGGCGAAGGCCTCCCCGCCGCGCAGGATGCCGGCCTCCCAGTCGTCGGGGTCGATCGGGGCAGCCGCGTCGAAGACGGCCAGGGCCTCCGGGATCTGCCAGCGGAGGTACAGGAGGAGGCCCAGGCGCCACGCCACCGGCGCCGGCAGGGCGTCCGACCCGGCACCGGCCCGCCGGAGGCAGTCGAGGGCCTCGGTCCACTCGTTGCGGATCAGGTGCGCGTCCGCGATCACGACCTCGAGCTCCGGGGTGCGCCGCGAGATGTCGAGCAGCGCCCCGGCCCGCACGATCACGTCCATCTCGGCGGTCCGGGTGAGGTAGCTGACGTGCTGGAGCAGCACGTCGGCGACCAGGTCGGGGTCACCGGAGGCGAGCGCCACCTCCATGGCTGCGACCGGCCGGTCGATCGCCCCCAGCGCGTCGACCACCGCCCGGCGGATGGCGACCTCGTCGCGGACCTGGAGCGTCGAGGCGACGAGGGGGGAGACCAGCGGGCTCCCGTCGTCCTCGCCGGGTTGGACCAGCCCGCGGGCGGCGAGCTGCTCCACCGCACCCGGGGGCGCGCCGAGGGCCTCGCAGAGCGCCGGGTCGAGGCCGGGCGCCACGGTCCCCCAGGTGAGGACGTCGACGAGGGCGGGGTCGAGGCGCGGCAGGACCTCGGTCCGCAGGTGCGCGCTGACGGCGACGAGCCCGCGACCGGAGGCCTCCAGCTCGACCACCCGCCGGTCGGCGGGGATCTCGACCAGGGAGAGGGCGACGAGCCGGACCGCCTCGGGCCACCCGCCGGTGAGTCGGCGCACGGCCGGGCCCAGCGCGGCGCCGGGGTCGTCGAGCACCCCGCGGACCAGGGCGTCGACGCCGGCGGCGTCGAGCCGCAGCGCGTCGGTGTCGATCTCGGTCACCGCCGCGCGGGCTCGCAGGGCGTCGAGGTCGATGCCGGTCGGGTGCTGGCTGGCGATCGCCACCTGCACCCCTCGGGGCAGCTGGCGGAGCAGCGCGTCCACGAGCTGGGCGCCGGGCGAGCCGGCCGCCAGGTGGTCCGCCTCGTCGAGCACGAGGGCGGCGGGGGCGGCCAGGACCCAGCCCATCGCGGCGGCGAGGTCGGCGGCTTGGACCTCGATCGCGCTGTCGTCCGCCCCACCGCCGGCGGCGATGACGTCGAGGGTGAGCCGTTCGCCCTCGGTCAGGTCGGGACGGGCCGATCGGAGCGCGGTGGTGATGGCCCGCACGATGCCGGAGGTGCTCGCCGCCGACGGACCGAGGCGAGCCCACGCCGTGTGGCGTCCCCTCCCCCACACCGCGAGCCCGGTGGTCTTGCCCCAGCCGGAGCCCGCGCACACGGCGATGACAGGGGTGGCCACCGAGCCGAGGCGCGACTCCAGCTCCGGCCGCGGGACGAGGTACGGCGGGAGGGTCGGCGTGCTCGAGTGCGGGGTCATGGCAGGAGAGCCGCACCGGGGTGGCCGGACGGGACCACGCGTCCCGTCCCACCAGCACCCGCGTGGACGGCGATCCTACGCCTCCTGCCGGGCCCGCATCGACCGCCAGTTGCCCATCCCTCGCCCGCTCGTCCACCTGGTGGATCTCGCCCCGGTTCGGGCCACATCCACCATCTGGCCGGGGGAGGGCAGGTGCCGCGCGGGACCACGCGGGTCCCGGGACGACGACGGCCCCGCCGCGGGGTGCGGCGGGGCGTCGGAGGGGCGGGCGTGGGCGGCCCCTCTGGTCGCGGGGTCGCCGGCTAGCCGGTCACCCCGAGGGTGGCGGGGGCGCTGCCGGCCAGCACGCCGTCAGCCAGGCCGCCGGGCAGGCCCACGGCGGTGGCGTCGGCGATCGGCTGCTCGGCCGGGTCCCCCGTCGGGACTCCGCAGACGACCTGGGTGGGCTCGTCCCCGTCGGCGCAGGCGGCCAGGCCGAGCTCGGTCGCGGTGCCGTTCGCGGCGTAGACGATCGGGGGCTGGGCCCCGGTGGTGACGGGCTCGTCGAAGGTGATGACCAGCTCGATGCCGGTGACGCCACCGACGCCGTCGGTCATGTCGCGGCGGACGACGTCCACCGCGTCGGGGCCGGACGTGTAGCCCCCGGCGTACTCCCCGGTGACGCCGACCGAGGCGCGTCGGGCGTTGCCCCCGTCCGCATCGGCGACCGCCGCAGCGCGGACGTGCCCGCCGACGGTGCCCTCGTGGACGGCGTCGCCGCCGAAGGTCACGGTGACCTCGTCGGGGCCGGTCTGCTGGGTGTCGAGGATGAAGGCGGCGTGGCCGTAGGTCATGCCGTCGACGTCGTAGACGAAGAACTCGTCGGGGTTCACGATCGAGATCGGCTCGTCGAAGCGGAACACCACCTCCCGGGTCTCGATGGAGGGGATGACCTCGACGAGGTCGGGCAGGTCGCTCGGCTCGCCGACGTCCACGCTGATGGGCGCGGACGCACGGCCGGCGGCGTCGATGGCGGCACCGGCGCTCGAGGTGGCCCGGACGACGTCGCCCCACGCGTCGTCGCTCAGCTGCCCGAAGCCGAAGGTGGCGCGGACGGTGACGTCGTCGACCACGGCGACCGCCGACGGGTTGTAGGCGATGGCGGGGAGGGTGCCGGGCACGACCTGGAACTCCGCGGGCGCGCCGGTCGAGGCGATCGGGGCGTCGAAGGTGAAGTCGACGGTCTCGTCGCCGTCGCCAGCAGCGGTGGCGCCCGGGTCGAAGGACACCGCGATCAGGTCGGGGCCGTCGGTGCGGTTGCCCTCGAGGACGACGTCCTGGACCGGGGCGGTGCCGGGCGTGCTGAGGTTCCCGTCGACGTCCTGGACGACGCCGTCGGCCGCGTACGCGGTCACCAGGCGCTCGCGGAGCAGCTCGTCGGCGTCGGTCTGGACGACCAGGGTCTCGGGTGCGGCGGGGTCGACGGCGGCGAGGGTGCCGCGGCCGATCTCGTCGAGGTCGAACCACGGGGAGACCGCGAAGAACCTGGTCTCGTCGACCAGCTGGATGGGTTCGTCGAAGGTGGCCGCGAAGGTGGTGGTGGTCGCGTCACCGTCGACGATCTCGACGCTGACGAGCTGCGGGGCGTCGGTCTCGGCCGCCGGCGGCCCATCGGGACCGAGGGGCAGGTCCTCGGCGGTCACGTCGACCACGGTCGCGCCGAGGGTCGCCGCGGCGGCCGCACAGGCGTCGGGGTGCACCGACGGGGTGCAGAGGAGTGTGACGTCCTGGCCCGCGTCCGCGGCGACCTGGACGGCCTCGGCGGTGGGGGCGGGCAGGTCGGCCCCGTTGCTCAGCAGCACCGGCGCGGTGGTGGCACCGGCGTGGGCGGCGGCGGCGAACCCGGCGATCCAGGCGTCACCGGCCTGTCCCTCGGTGAGGACGATCGTCGAGGCCTGCCCGAGGTCGCGGGCGGCGTTGAGCGCGACCGCGGTGTCGAAGCGGGTGTCGCCGGCGATCCGGCTGGTGGTCACGCCGAGGTCCTCGAGCGCGTCGGCGACGTCCTCGGAGACCGCCGCGACGCCGCCGACCAGCGTGACGTCGGTGATGCCGGCGTCGGCGATGTGGGCGGCCGTGGAGGCGGTCAGCACCTCGGTCTGGGTGAGCAGGACCGGGATGCCCCGGTCGGCCGCCAGCGCGCCGGCGCCGAGGCTGTCGGCGAAGGCCTGTGAGGGGTCGGTGGCGCCGTCAGCAGGGAACGCGCGGGCGAGGAGCACCTCGGTGGCGCCCGTCGCCGCCGCGATGTCGATGGCGGTCTCGATGCGGGTCGGGCCCTCGAGGCGGTCGACGGCCAGCCCGAGGGCGGTCAGGTCGTCGACGACGGCGGCCGACACGGCTGCCTCACCGCCGAGCACGGTCGCCGCGGTGGCGCCGAGGCGGGTGATCTCGTCGGCGACGGCATCGTCCAGGCCATCGGGGTCGGTCAGCAGCAGCGGGCGGCCGTCCTGCAGCACGCCGGAGGCGAGGTTGTCTGGGAACGCGGCGACGGTGCCGATCAGGACCTGGTCGGCGCCCTCGGGGAAGGCGTAGGCGCTCAGCAGCGCCGCGGTGCCGACCGGGTCGTCGGCAACGAGTCGGACAGCCGCCGACTCGGCCAGGGCCACGCCGGGGGCGGCGATCAGCGCCACCGCCGCCAGCACGGCGGCGGTCAGCAGGCCGGCGACGCGACGTCGCAGGCGGTGCAGGGGGGATGACATCTCTTCACTCCTCGTGGTCGATGCGGGATGCATGTCCACGACGGTGCCGACCGCCCTTCAGGCCGCCTTCGGAGATCCTTCGGGTCCGCTTCGGAGGCCTTGCGAGCTGATGACGACACCCCTCCACCACGACCTGCGCAGGCGTAGCATGCGCCGCATGCCCCCCGATGGGCCGCAGGTCGCGGCTGACGGTGCCGAGGACCTCGGCATCCCGGGGCTGACCGGCGTGGAGGAGGTCGGTCGCGGCGGGTTCGCCACCGTGTACCGCGCGCACCAGCCGGCGTTCGGCCGCGAGGTCGCGGTCAAGGTGCTCGACCGGCGGCTCGACGACCGGTCGCTCGCCCGGTTCGAGCGCGAGCGCCACGCGCTCGGCCTGCTGAGCACCCACCCCGCGATCGCCACGGTCCACGACGCCGGGACCACGCCGGCGGGACGGCCGTACCTGCTCATGCCCTTCTACGCGGGCGGGTCGCTGCAGGACCGGCTCGACGCCGGCCGGCCGGTCGGCTGGCAGGAGGCCTGCGGCATCGGCATCCGCCTCTGCGGCGCGCTCGGCGCCGCCCACGACGCCGGGGTGCTGCACCGCGACATCAAGCCGGCGAACATCCTGGTCGGCCGCTACGGCGACGTGGTCCTGAGCGACTTCGGCATCGCCCGGGTGGTCGGCGGGCCGGAGACGACCAGCGGGCAGGTGACGGCCAGCCTGGCCCACGCCGCCCCCGAGGTGTTGAACGGGCACCGGCCGAGCGTGGCATCCGACGTCTACGGCCTGGCGTCGACGCTGTACGCGCTGATCGCGGGCGCCTCTGCCTTCGCCGTCGACACCGACGAGTCCGTCCTCCCCCACCTCCACCGCATCCTGACCGCACCCGTGCCGCGGTTGGACACCGACGTCCCCGCCGCGGTCCAGGACGCGATCGTCGAGGCGATGGCGAAGGACCCGGCCGACCGACCGCCGAGCGCTGCGGCGTTCGCCGCACGGCTGATCGCCGCCCTCGACGCCGCGGGGGCGCCCGCGCCCGACCTGCCCCCGGTGCCACCCGCCGCCCGCCCCACCCCCCCCGCGACCCCGGCGGTGCCCGACCTCCTGTCGACGGCGGTCGGGGTGGCGCCGCCCGCACCGCCGGTGGGCGTCGCCGGTCCGGCAGGTGCCGACGGCAGCGCCAGGGGGGGCGGTCGGCGACTCGTCCTCGTCGGCGGGCTCGTGGCGGTCATCGGCGTGGTGGGCGTGGCGCTGGCCCTGCGGTCCGGCGACGGGTCGACGGCCGACGACGGACCGGACGTCGACGAGCTGGCGCCGATCGGCCTGGCCGAGGCCCCCTCGGTCCCCTACGACGAGGTGCAGGTGCTCGAGCCGGGGGCGGTGGCCGCGGGCGAGCTCGAGGCCGGCCGTGCCCAGGCCTTCCGGGTCCCGACCCCGGAGGCGCCGTACGTCTGGCTCCTCGCGCGGGGCTCCGGTGACGTCGACCCGGTGATCAGCCTGCAGGACGCCGACGGGGTCGAGCAGCTGGCCGACGACGACCTCGGCGGCGGCGTGGACGGCCACGACGCCCTGATCGCCCACCCGGTCGACCCGTCCCTCGCCCCCCTCACCCTGCTCCTGGCCGACTTCGCGGGGGACTCCGCGGGCGCCTACGAGGTCGTCGCCGCCCCGGTGGAGGTGCGGGCGCTCGGAGGGGACATGGCGGGCACGTTCTCCGGGGACCTCACCGAGGCGCAGGCGGTCGCGTTCACCGTCGAGGCGGCGGACGGGGACGTCCTCACCGCCGACCTGCGGTCCGACGAGGTCGACAGCTACCTCCAGCTGCTGGCGCCGGACGGGACCGTCGTCGCCGAGGACGACGACAGCGGCCAGGGGGGTGATGCGCACATCGAGGTCGGCGTCCCCCACGCGGGGACCTACACGCTCCTCGCCACCCACCGGGACCCGACCGAGTCAGGGCCGTGGGAGCTGACGGCCTTCCTGTCATGACCGGGTGCCGGATGCCACGGCGGCCGGCCAGCCTGTGGGCTCGTGGGCGACGGGCATCCTGGAGCCCATGACCTCGACCGACACCTCCACCGCCTGGCGCACCCGCGACGACCTGCGCAACATCGCGATCGTCGCCCACGTCGACCACGGCAAGACCACCCTCGTCGACGCGATGCTGCACCAGTCCGGCACGTTCCGGGAGAACCAGGACGTCGCCAACCGGGTCATGGACTCGATGGACCTCGAGCGCGAGAAGGGCATCACCATCCTCGCGAAGCACACGTCGGTCCGGGCGCCGGCGACCGACGAGCGGGACGAGGTGTTGATCACGATCGTCGACACGCCCGGGCATGCCGACTTCGGCGGCGAGGTCGAGCGGGCGCTGACGATGGTCGACGGGATCGTCCTGTTGGTCGACGCGGCGGAGGGGCCGCTCCCCCAGACCCGCTTCGTCCTCCGCAAGGCCATGTCGATGCGCGCCCCGGGCGCGGCGGCCACGCAGGCGGCGGGGGTCGAGGCCACCCACCTCCCGATGATCCTGGTCATCAACAAGATCGACCGACCCGATGCCCGCCCCGCCGAGGTCGTCGACGAGGTCTTCGAGCTGCTGTTCGACCTCGACGTCCCCGAGGACGCGATCGACTTCCCGATCGTGTACACGAACGCGAAGGCGGGCACGGCCAGCCTGGCGGCCGACGAGCCGGGCACGGACCTGGCGCCGCTGTTCGAGACGATCCTCGGGACCATCCCCGCCCCCTCCTACGACGCGGAGGCGCCCCTCCAGGCGCTCGTCACCAACCTCGACGCCTCGCCCTACCTGGGCCGCCTGGCGCTGTGCCGGGTGCACAACGGGACGATCCGCAAGGGCCAGCAGGTCGCCTGGATCGCCGAGGGAGGGGTGACCACCCGCGTGAAGGTGGTCGAGCTGTTCGCGACCGAGGGGCTCGAGCGCGTCGGCGTCGACTCGGTCGGCCCGGGCGGGATCTGCGCCGTCGCGGGCATCGACGAGGTCATGATCGGTGACACGCTCGGGGATCCGGAGGACCCGCGTGCCCTGCCGGCGATCCGCATCGACGAGCCGACCCTGGCCATGACGATCGGCATCAACACCTCGCCGCTGTCGGGCCGGTCGGGCGACAAGGTCACCGCCCGCGTCCTGAAGGACCGCCTGGACCGCGAGCTGGTCGGCAACGTCGCCCTGCGGGTCTCCCCGACCGAGCGCCCGGACGCGTGGGAGGTGAAGGGCCGTGGCGAGCTGCAGCTGGCCATCCTGGTGGAGCAGATGCGGCGTGAGGGCTTCGAGCTGACCGTCGGCAAGCCGCAGGTCATCCCCCAGGAGATCGACGGCGTGCGCCACGAGCCGCTCGAGCGGGTCACCGTCGACGTGCCCGAGGAGCACTCCGGGACCGTCACCCAGCTGGTGGCCGAGCGCCGGGGGATCATGGTGGCCATGACCAACCACGGGACCGGGTGGATCAGGGCGGAGTACCACGCCCCGACCCGCGGACTGATCGGGTTCCGCACCGAGTTCCTCACCGCGACGCGCGGCACCGGGGTGCTCAACCGCAGCTTCGAGGAGTACGTCCCGTGGATGGGCGAGGTCCGCACCCGCGCCAGCGGCTCCCTGGTCGCCGACCGCCTCGGTCCCGCCACCTCCTTCGCCCTGCAGAACCTGTCGGACCGCGGCGTGATGTTCGTCAAGCCCGGCGAGGAGGTCTACGAGGGGATGATCGTCGGCGAGAACGCCCGTGGCGAGGACATGGACATCAACGTCACCAAGGAGAAGAAGCTCAACAACATCCGCTCGGCCACCGGTGAGGAGCTCGTCCGCCTCACGCCCCCCAAGGTCATGGCGCTCGAGCAGTGCCTCGAGTGGATCCGCGGTGACGAGTGCGTCGAGGTCACCCCGGACGCGGTCCGCCTGCGGAAGGTGGAGCTGGACCAGGTCCAGCGCGCTCGGGAGGCGAAGCGCGCGAAGCACGATGGCTGACACCCGGGCGGGCCTGCCACCGGAGCTGGCCGACGCGGGGCGGGCGCCCACGACCACGGCCGCCGGGCTGGGGACCGTCGGGCTGTCCCTGGCCTTCGCGCTGTGGACGTTCCTCACCCTGCAGACCGGGGTGGAGGACGAGACCCTCGTCGCGACCGGGATCGGGCTGGACGCGAGCGGGACCGTGGCGACGATCCTCGCGGTCGTGCAGTGGCTGCTGTGCCTGCCGCACCTCTTCGCCGGCGCGCTGCTCCTCCGCCGCTCGCCGTCGGCGTTCGGTGCCGCGACCTTCATCCTCGGCACCTACGGGGTCGTCGCCCTGCTGCTGGCCGGTGGCCCGACGCTCGGCGGGGACCCGGGACCGAACGCGATCTGGGGGATCGGGGCGGGCCTCGCGAACCTCGTCGTGCTGGGCCTCGTGGTCCACCCCGCCACCCGTCGCGACCTCGAGCTGACCCAGATGCGGCGGGACTGGGTGCGCTCCCGCGGGTGAGGGGGCGTAACGCCACGGCGTCGTCGTCGTTGGGTTGATCGCAGGCCGACGACTGAATGGTGGGACGGACGCGTGGAACGTCGCAGTGCGGATCGAGGGACCTCGCTGAGCGATGAGGACCTGGTGCTCCTGGCACGAGCCGGGGACGACGTGGCCCTGGCGGAGGTCATCGGCCGTCTGCGGCCCCTGGTCCGCAGCAAGGCGCGCAGCTACTTCCTGGCTGGCGGCGATCACCAGGACGTCGTCCAGGAGGGGATGATCGGGCTGTACAAGGCGGTGCGGGACTACGACCACGACAAGCACCCCTGCTTCCGGGCCTTCGCCGACATGTGCGTCACCCGGCAGGTGCTCACCGCGGTGAAGGGGGCGACCCGGCTGAAGCACTCGCCGCTGAACGCCTACGTCCCGCTCGACGGGCCGGAGGAGCCCGGCGACGACCGCCCGGCCGGCGCCGTGGTCGTCCAGGTCGACGACGACCCCGCGACGCACGTGACCTGGCAGGCGGAGGTGGACCAGCTGCGCTCCTACTGCGCGACCGTGCTGACCGACCTCGAGGCCGACGTGCTGACCCGGTACGTGAGCGGCGAGTCCTACGCCGTCATCGCCGAGGACCTGGGCCGCCACGTCAAGGCCGTCGACAACGCGGTGCAGCGCATCCGGCGCAAGCTCGGCGGGTACCTCGACCAGCGGGTGGCCGCGGCGGCCTGAGGGCCGCGCGGGCGCCGGTCAGGTCAGCGCGACCTCGACGGTCCGCTCGTCGACGCCGCGGACCACGTCGAGGGTGACGGCCACGCCGGCCCTGCGGCGCAGGGCGAGGAGGAGGTCGTCGGTCCGGTGGAGGGGCTGGTCGTCGACCGCGACGATCAGGTCACCGCGCGACAGCCCGGCCGTCGCAGCCGGTGACCCCTCCGCCACCCCGGCGACCAGCACGCCGTCGCGCGGGGGGAGCCCGACCGCGTCGCGCAGGTGGGCGGTCATCCGGTCGGGGGTGGCGCTGATGCCGAGCCGCGGGCGGTCGGGGCGGGTCCCCTCCGCGAGGGCCGCCACCGTGGTGCGCAGGTCGTCATCGACGACGACGGCCTGGTAGAGCCCACCGTCGAGGCGGTTGAGATCGAGGGCGACGACCGTGCCATCGGCATCGAGCACCGGGCCACCGGAGGCGCCGCGGACCAACGGGGCGGTGTGCTCGACGAGCCGGTCGACAGGCGAGCCGGTGCGGGTGCGCAGCCGGCTGCCCACCGCGGCGATCGTCCCGATCGTCGTCCGGGTCGTGCCGTCAGGTGCGGCCAGCGCCGCGACCTGGTCCCCGACGGCGAGGCCGGTCCCGTCACCCCAGGCGAGCGGCGTGATCCCCCCGAGGTCGGCGGTGACGACGGCGAGGTCGAGGTCCTCGTCGACGCCCGCCACGTCCCCCGAGACGGTCCGGCCGTCGCCGAGGTGGACGGTCACGCGGGGGGCGCCGCCGGCGGTGTGCGCGGCGGTCACGATCGTGTCGGTGGCGATGACGGTCCCGGTCCCGCCCCTGTGGCGGCCCCGGGCGACGCCCACGACGGCGGGTCCTGCGGTGGCGGCCAGCGCGGCCAGGTCGATGGTCATGCTTACATGATTACACGGCCACGCCTCGTTGTCACCAGGATCACGTTCACCACAGCCCCTCGAGCAGCGCGTCCACCTGGGCGGTGGCGCCGCCGGCCAGCACCGGCACCGCCCGCTCGCGCGCCGTCGGGCCGACCCGCTGCATCGTGTCGCGCACCGGTCCCTGGATGAACCGGCTGACCTGGCCGTAGCTGTGACGGTCGGACCCGCCGAAGCGCTGGTGGTGGTAGCGCAGCGGGACGTACGCGTCGAGGGAGTCGCGCGCCCGGGTGAGCGCGACGTAGAGCAGGCGGCGCTCCTCCTCCACCTCCTCGGGCCGGCCGGTGCTCATGTCCGACGGGATCATCCCGTCGCTCGCGTGGATCAGGTGGACGGCGTCCCACTCGAGCCCCTTCGCCGAGTGGATGGTGGACAGGACGAGGTGGTCCTCGTCGAGCAGCGGCGGGCCGGCCAGGTCGCCGGTCGACGCCGGCGGGTCGAGGACGAGGTCGTCGAGGAACGTCGTCCGGTCGGGCGCACCGGCGGCGAGGGCCTCGAGCTGGGAGAGGTCCGCCAGCCGCGGCGCCGGGTCGTCGAAGGTCTGGGCCAGGACCGGCGCGTACCACTCCGCGAGGCGCTGGACCTGCGCAGACACCTCCCCGATGGCGGAGGCGTCGGCCAGCGCGGTCGCGAGGGCACCGAGGGCGGTACGGCTCGCCGGCGGGAGGTCCGCGCCCACGTCATCGGGGTCCCCCCAGCGGGCGAGCCGGCCGACGGCCTGGTCGGGCGTGCCGCCCGCCAGGTCGGCCATGACCGCCCGGGCGCGGGCCGGTCCGATCCCCTCGACGCGCTGGAGGATCCGGAACCAGGCCAGCTCGTCGGACCCGTTGTCGAGGATCCGCAGCAGCGCGAGGAGGTCCTTGACGTGCGCGGCCTCGAGGTACTTGAGCCCGCCGTACTTCACGAACGGGATGTTGCGGCGGCTGAGCTCGAGCTCCAGGTGGGCGGAGTGGTGCCCGGTCCGGAACAGCACCGCCTGGGCGCTGAGGGCGGTCCCCTCCTCACGACGGGCGAGGACCGCCTCGCAGATCCGGACCGACTGGTCCTCCTCGTCGTGGCAGGTGTGGAGGCGCGGCCGGTCCCCCTCCATCCGGTCGGAGTGGAGGGCCTTGCCGAACGCCGGGTTCGCGATCACCTGCGGCATCTGGGTGACCAGGGCGTTCGCGGTGTCGAGGACCGGCTGGGTCGAGCGGTAGCTCCGCTCGAGCCGCACGATCGTGGTGCCGGAGAAGGCCTCGGGGAATCGGAGGATGTGGTCGACGCTCGCGGCCCGGAAGGCGTAGATGGCCTGGGCGTCGTCGCCGACCACCGTCACGCGGTCGTCGTGGCGGCGCAGCGCCTGGACGATCTCGGCCTGCAGGGCGTTGGTGTCCTGGTACTCGTCGACCAGGACGTGGTCGAAGGCGGCGCCCAGCTCGTCGCCGATGCCGGGGGCCTCGGCCAGGACCTTCCAGTGGAGCAGCAGGTCGTCGTAGTCGAGGAGGTTCCGGTCGCGCTTGCGGGCCGTGTAGGCGCTGAACACCCGGCCGATCGCCTCGCGGTGCTCCGCACACCAGCCGAAGTGCTGTTCGAGGACGGTCTCGAGCGGCGTCCGGGCGTTGACGACCCGCGTGTAGATCGCGGCGAGGGTGCCCTTGCGGGGGAACCGGGAGGCGCCCTGCGCCACGCCGAGGTCGTCACGGACCAGGTCCATCAGGTCCTCGGCGTCGATCGCGTCGAGCAGGCCGAAGTCGCAGGCCAGCCCGATCCGGTCGGCGTAGCGGCGCAGGAGGGAGTTGGCGACGGCGTGGAAGGTGCCGCCCACGACGCGCCCGGTCCGGGCGTCGGTGCCGCTGGCCGCGACCATCCGCGCGGCCCGCGAGCGCATCTCCCCCGCTGCCCGGCGGGTGAAGGTGAGCAGGAGGATCCGCTCGGGGTCCGTCCCGTCCCGCACCAGCCGGGCGACGCGCGCGGCCAGCGTGGTGGTCTTGCCCGTGCCGGCGCCGGCCAGGACCAGCAGCGGCCCGCCGTCGTGATCGACCGCCTCCCGCTGGGCGGCGTTCAGGCGGGCGAACGGATCGGTCTCGGTCTCCGTCGAGGCGAACATGCGTTCAGGCTACGTCGTACGCACGTTCGAGGTCGAGAGGTGGCGTCCTCGCGCGTCAGCGCGTCGGCAGCTCCGGTGGCGGGTACCGCCCGTCGGGGCCGGGGCGGTAGTCGAGCACCGCCTGGACCGCCGTCCGCGGGAGGGGCGCGTACAGGTGCGGGAAGTCCTGGCCGACCTCCTCGCAGTCCTCCCAGACCAGGTCGATCGGCAGGTCGTCGGGGTGCACGACCAGGAGCACGAGGTCGTCGCGGTCCGCGTAGCGCTGGTCGCAGACCCACGCGATCTGGGAGGGGGTGGAGAGGTGGATGAACCCCTCGCTCTCGAGCGACGGCGGCCGCACCGCCTCCCCCGCGGCCGCCCACTCCTCCGCCCCGATCGCGTGGACCACGCGGGGGTCGCCGAGCTGGTCGTCGAGCGGGCCGCCGGGGACGTCTGCGGGTGGGTGCGCCATGTCGCCCAGCTTCGACGGTCCCGCACGGATCGACCACAGGCCGTGCGGTCCGCGAACCGCGCGCGGTCGGTCCCGCCGGGATGGATTCGACACCGTGACCGACCCCCCACGGGATGGATTCGACACCGTCCCACGACCCCACCAGTCCCTCCAGCCCCTCTGGACCATTCGAGCCACCTGAACCCCACCTGCCGGTGGAGTCGATGCCGCAACGGTGTCAAATCCATCCACGGACACCACCCCCGCGGGCCCAGAGGATGTCGATTGCATCCGGCGGGTCGCGGGGACCGGCGCACGGATCGACCACCACGGAGGGCCATCTGGACCTCTGTTGTGGTTGATCCGTGGTGCTGGGGTGGGCCGTGGTGCGGGGGCGGGGACGGGGTGCGCCGGGGCCGGGGGTACGCTCGCGGGATGCGTCCGCCCACCGCGCCCGTCCCGTGCCGGATGGTCCTGGCGCTGGTGCTCGCACTCGTCCTGGCGGGCTGTTCGCCTGGGGTGGAGGGGCTGGACCCGCACGCGACCGCGCGGCCTGCGCCGGTTGCCGCGTCGACGACGGCGGCCGCCCCGTCCACCCCTCCGACCCCTCCGGCGACCCCTTCAACACCCGCGACACCCGCGACGCCGGGCGAGCCCGGGGCCCCCGAGCTGCTCGGCAGCTTCGACGTCGGCCTCGCGCCCGAGGTCAGCGGGATCGCCGCCAGCCGGCGCGAGCCCGACCTGCTGTGGCTGGTCGACGACGCCACCGGGACGTCGCAGGTGATCGGGGTGCGCCACGACGGCACGACGGCCGCCGAGGTCACCGTCGACGGCCTGGACGCGGTGAACCTGGAGGACCTCGCCGCCGGTCCGTGCGGGGCCGGCGATCCCTCCCCCTGCCTCTACCTGGCCGACATCGGCGACAACGTCGCGGGCCGGGAGGCGATCGCGATCCACCGGATCGGCGAGCCCGCGCCGGGCGACACGACCGCCGTCGCGACGACCGCCCGCTACACCTACCCCTCCGGCCCGGTCGACGCCGAGGCGCTGGTCGTGGGCGCGGACGGCCTGCCGATCGTGCTGACGAAGGAGGAGGGGACGACGCGGGTCATGGCCGCCACCGCCTTCGCCGACGGCGCGCTGGTCCAGACCGGGCAGATGCCGGTCCCCCAGCCGTCGAGTCCGCTGCTGACCGGGTTCGTCGGCCTGTCCGTCACCGGCGCCGACGCGAGCCACGACGGCTCCCGCGTCCTGCTGCGCACCTACGACAGCGTCGTCGAGCTGACCGCCCCCTCCCCCGGCGCACCCCTCAGCGACCTGGCCGCCTGGACCGCCGCAGAGCTCCCCGCCGCACCCGAGGGGCAGGGCGAGGCCGTCGCCTACCTCCCCGACGGCCGCTCCTACGTGACCGCCAGCGAGGGCAGCGGCTCGCTCTGGGCCGTCAGCCGGTCCTGACCGGGCGGTCTACAGGCCGTAGGCCTCGAGGAAGCGCAGCCACATCTCGCTGACGGTCGGGAAGGCGGGGACGGCGTGCCACAGCCGGTCGAGCGTGACCTCGCCGACCACGGCGATCGTCGCGGCGTGGATCATCTCCCCCGCCCCCTGCCCGACGAACGTCGCGCCGACGACGACCCGGCGTGACTCGTCGATGACCAGGCAGGAGGTGCCGCCGAGCCCCTCCCCCATCGCCGCCGCCCCGGCCGTGCCGCCCGTGGGGGGGGTGACGACGCGGACGTCGAGGCCCTGCGCGCGGGCCTGCGCCTCGGTCAGCCCCACCGCGGCGACCTGCGGGTCGGTGAAGACCACCCGCGGCACGGCGGCGTGGTCGGCGAACGCGCCCCGCTCGACGGCCTCGCCCGACAGCGTCCCGGCGATGTGGTCACCCGCGATGCGCGCCTGGTACTTGCCCTGGTGGGTCAGCAGCGACCGGCCGTTGGCATCGCCGACGACGTACAGCCACCCCCCCTCCACCCCGGTGGCGCGCAGGTGGTCGTCGACCTCGATCGACCCGCCCGGCTCGAGCCCGACCGTGTCGAGGCCGAGGTCGTCGGTCAGCGGCCGCCGGCCCACCGCGACCAGGATCTCGTCAGCCTCGACCTCGGTCCCGTCCGACAGCCGGGCGGTGACCGGCGCGTCGTCGGCCGACCGGCTGACCGACTCGAGCGCGGTGCCGGTGCGGACGTCGATGCCCATCTCCCGGAGGGAGTCGGCCAGCTCCTCTCCGGCGAAGGGCTCCTCGCGCGGGAGCAGGCGGTCGGCCATCTCGACCAGGGTGACCTCGTGGGCGCCGAGCCAGCGCCACGCCTGGGCCATCTCACACCCGACCGGGCCGCCGCCGAGCACGATCAGCCGGTGTGGGACGGCCGTGGCCTGGGTGACGTCGCGGTTGTCCCAGACCCGGATGTCGCGCAGCCCCTCCACCGGCGGCACGGCAGCGACCGTGCCGACGCCGATGACGACGGCGCGGCGTGCGGTGAGGGTCCGGACCGCGCCGTCGTCCGCGGTCACCTGGACCGTGCGGTCACCGGCCAGCCGGCCGTGCCCGCGGACCAGGTCGATCCCGGCGGAGGAGAGCCACTCGACCTGCCCGCCGTCGTCGGTGGCGCCGTCACCGCTCAGCGCGTCGCGGAAGCCGAGGGCCGCCTCGACGTCGAGGGCCCCCATCGCGGCCTCGCGGGCGCCGGGGACTCGGAGGATCTCCGTCAGGGCCTGGCCAGGTCGCAGCAGGGCCTTCGAGGGCATGCACGCCCAGTACGAGCACTCCCCGCCGACGAGCTCGCGCTCCACGACGGCGACGGACAGGCCGCCCTTGACGGCGCGGTCGGCGGCGTTCTCGCCCGCGGGTCCCGCTCCGATGACGACGACGTCGTACTCCTCGGCCATGGCGCTCTCCTCCTGTGCTGGGCGGTCCTGGCGGCAGTGTGTCGGAACACCCGTCATCGCGACAGGTGTCCCGACACACCAGGGAGGTGCCTAGCCGTCGACCATGTCGGTGAGGCGCTGGACCTGCTCGTCGCTCAGCTCGACGGCGGCGGCCGCGACGTTCTCGCGGAGGTGCTCGACCGACCCCGTGCCGGGGATCGGGACCTGGACCGGCGAGGACGCGAGCAGCCAGGCGAGGCTCACCTGCGCCGGCGTGGCGCCGACCTCCTCGGCGACCTGGGCGAGGGCGGTCTCCCCCTGGGTGTGCTCGCCGTCGGCCAGCTGCGCGGCGGCGATCGGGAACCACGGGATGAAGGCGATGCCCTCGGCCTCGCAGTAGCTGACCACGTCCGCGCTCGACCGGTCCGCCAGGTTGTAGAGGTTCTGGACCGAGGCGATCTCGACCACCTCGCGGGCGGCGGACAGCTGGTCGACGTCGACCTGGGAGAGGCCGACGGCCTTCACCTTGCCCTGCTGGACCATCTCGGCCATGAACCCGAACTGCTCCTCGGCGGGGACCTTCCGGTCGATGCGGTGGAGCTGCCACAGGTCGATGGCCTCGACGTCGAGGCGGCGCAGGCTCATCTCCACGCACTGGCGCAGGTACTCGGGCCGGCCGACCGGCCGCCACTCGTCCGGTCCGCTCCGGGTCAACCCGCCCTTGGTGGCGATCGTCACGCCGTCGTAGGGGTGCAGCGCCTCGCGGATCAGGTCCTCTGAGACCTCCGGCCCGTAGCTGTCGGCGGTGTCGATGAAGTCGACGCCCAGCTCGACGGCGGTGCGGAGGACGGTGATGGCCGTGTCGTGATCGGGCGGCGGGCCCCAGATGCCCTTGCCGGTGATGCGCATGGCGCCGTAGCCCATGCGGTGCACCGTGGCGTCGCCGATCTGGATCGTGCCGCTCGCGGCGGCGGGGGTGTCGGTGTCGGTCATGTCCTGAACCTGCCCGGGGTGGCCGGCCGGCGACACCGCCCCCCTCGGACCAGCGCGACGACGCCCGACCTGGCAGCCTCAGGGCGATGCGCGCCCGTCCGCTCCGCCACGCCGCGACCGCACTGCTCGCCGTCGCGGCCCTCGCCCTCCCCACCGTCCCCGCCGTCGGCCGGACGGCGGCGCCCACGGGCGGGTACCACCAGGCCGTGGCGGTCCGCTCCCCCCACCCGCCACCCCACGCGGTGGTGGAGGCGGGGCCCACCGCGGTGTCCGCCGACGTGCGAGGCGGCCAGACGTCCTCGGTGCAGGTGGACGGCGTCGACGTGGGCCCGCTGGGGACCCCGGTCGACCTGGCGCCCGGTCCGCACACCCTGGCGGTCGTCGTCGACGGCGTGGTCGCGCGCAGCTGGCCGGTCCACGCCGCGGGGGTCCGGGTGGCGCCGGTCGGCGACGACCCCCTCGTGGTCGCGCGGCAGGCGTCCGGTTCTGGCGGGCCGGCCCGTCCGGTCCTGCTGGTGAACCCCGGACGACCCGAGCTGGCGCTGTCTGCCGGCCCGCTCGGCGCCGCCCTCGGCGCGCTCGTGCTGCCGACCGGCCAGGCCGACATGCCCGAGGCGACCGTCGCGGCGATCGCCGAGGTCCGCGGGCCCGGCGACCCCGTGGTCGTCCTGGGCGGCCTGGACGCCGTCGGACCGGACGTGACCACGGCGCTGGCCGACGCGGGGTGGGTCGTCGAGCGGGTCGGCAGCGGGACCGCCGCAGAGGGGGCAGCCGCCGCCGCGGACCGGGTCCGGGCCGCGCGGGTCTACAGCCGCGACGGCAGGGCCGTCCCGGCACCAGCCGTGGTCGCGCCGGCCGAGCCGCTGACCGGGGCCCTGCGCGCGGCGGTCGCCGCGACCGCGCGGGGCGCCGCGCTGGTCCTCGCCGACGCCGACGGCCTGCCGCCGCAGGCCCGGGACGCCCTGGCGGGGCGGGCCGAGGTGCTGCTGGGTCCCGGCCTGACCGCCGACGTCGTCGACGCGGTCCGCGCGGCCGCGGTCGACGCGACGGTCGGCGACCTCCCGGCCGGGGGCCTGGATGGCGCTCCGACCGCCGTCCGCCCGCTCTGGGTGGTCGACGGCGACGTCGCACCGGGCCTCGCCGCCCTCGTCGCCCGTGCCGCGGTGCACGCCGACGTCGCCGTCACCGCCGGGGACGCCGCCGACCGGGTGGCCCGGTCGCGGCCGGCAGCGGTCAGCGCGGTCGGGCAGGTCGCCCCCGAGGTGGTGCGGGCGTGGTGGGTCGACGGGCCCGACGCACCTGCGGTGACCGCGTCGGTCGACCCGGCGGACCCCACGGTCGTGCTGCAGGCCGACCGGCCGGTGGACGGCGCCGCGGTCCACGTCACGGTCCACGGGGTGGAGTGGGACGGTCGGACCGCCATCGAGGGGGACCGCGTGGTCTGGACCGCCGGTCCGCGGCCCAGCCTCCCCCCGGGTCTCGAGCCGTCGGCCCCGACGTCCGCCCCGCTGGCGATCACCGCGGCCGTGGCCGCCCGGGGACACCTGCGCCACGTCGCCGCCGACGGGACCGCGGCCATCGCGCCGCTGACCTCCACCTCACCCGAGGGGTTCACGGTCGCCGGCGGCCAGAGCGCGGTGGTGGGGTCCGGACCGCTGCGCACCTTCAGCGTCGAGCTCGCGCCGGGCACCGGGCTCGACCTGTCGGCGGTCACCGCGGAGGTCGAGTCGATCCTGCTCGACCCCACCCGCGGGTGGACGGCCAGGGGGGCCCGGTCCCTCCAGCGGGTCGGGACGTCGGGGCAGGCGGGCATCCGCGTCGTCATCGCCCCGCCGAGCACGGTCGACGCCTACTGCCGCCGGGTCGGCCTCGACACCGGCGGTCGGCTGTCCTGCTGGGACGGCCGTCGCACCATGCTCAACCTCACGCGCTGGAACACCGGCGTCGCGCCGTTCCACACCGACCTGACCGTCTACCGCCAGTACCTCGTCAGCCACGAGGTCGGCCACGGCCTCGGCTTCGGCCACGTCTCCTGCCCGGGACGGGGCCAGATCGCCCCGGTGATGATGCAGCAGTCCAAGGGCCTCGGCGGCTGCGTCGCCAACGGCTGGCCGTACCCGCACGGCTGAGCTCCGGCGCAGAGCAGGGGCGGCGGCCAGGCCCGCCCCGCCGATGTGCACGTGCGCCACTCCCCTGGCCGATCTGCACATCCGCGCGACGGAACCGGGCCCCAGATCCACCCTCCAGGACTCGGGCTGACCGACCCGATCGTCGACAACCCGCGGGAATCGGGCGGCGGTGGTCCATGATGTGGGGGTGTCGACCGCTCTTCCCCGCCGTCGCCGCGCCCGGTTGGCGCTCGCCTGCGCCCTGGCGTGCCTGTCCGTCGCCATGCTGCTGCCGCCAGCCCGGGCCGGTCAGCGCGTCGAGATCGCGGACCCGCCGGCGGTGTCCGACCCGCTGCCGGCACCCGGCGCGGTCGTCGAGGCCGGCCCGGTGGTGATCGCCGCCCGGGTGGACGGTGCGGACCCGGCCGAGCTCGCTTTCCTCGTGGACGGCGAGCCTGCGGTCGGCCGCCCGGTCGACCCCGACGGTGACCTGAGCGGCCTGGTTGGCGTCGAGGTCACCCTCCCGCCCGGCATCCACCGGATCGAGGCCGTGGTCGGCGACCACGGACCGCTGCGGAGCTGGCAGGTCGTGGTGTCCGGCCTCGAGGTCGCCGAGGCGTCCGAGCCCGCCACCGCCCTGGCCGTCCGCGTCGACCCGCTCGGGCCGCGCACCGGCCCGGCGCTGCTGGTGGACCTCGGCCGCCCCGAGCTCGGCCTGGCCGCGCCCGTCCTCGCCGCCCGCCTCGACGCGGTCGTGGTCGGGGTCGGCCAGGACGTCCTCACACCCGCGGAGTGGGCGCGCATCGACGCCACCACCGGCACGCCGCTGGTGCTCGGCGGCCCCGAGGGCGTCGCGGACGCCGTCATGGCCGACCTCACGGCCGCCGGCCGCCCGGCCGAGCGCATCGGCGGCGGCAGCGCCGCGGCGACCGTCGCCGCGGCCATGTCCCACGTCGACGCCGCGGTCGGCGCCAAGCCCACCCTGGTCGTCGCACCAGCCGAACCCTTCGACCGGGCCCTCGCCGGTGCGGTCGCCGCCGCCGAGCTCGGTGCGGACCTGACCCTGGTGGATCTGGCCCCGGTGGATGCAGACCGGGACATCCCGCTCCCCGAGGACGTGGCCGCGCAGGTCGCCGCGCACCCCCAGCTGCTGCTGTCCGCGGACCTGCCGGCTGCCAGCCGCGACCGGGTCGTCGCCGCGATGGCGGAGGGCGCGGTGGCGAGCGACGACGACCTGGCACCCCCGGCCGCCCAGGAGGCGGTCGTGGTGGCCGACACCGCCGACCGCGGTCGAGCGGTCGTGGGGGCCGCCGCCGCGGACGCCGACCGGCCGGTCCTCATCGGCGCCGCGGCCGCCGCGGAGTGGGTGGCCCGGACGCGGCCGGAGCGGGTGACCGTGGTGACGCCGACCGCCCCGCCGGAGGTCGCCGGCCCGGTCGACGACCCGCTGCTGCCGTCGCTCGCGACGACGCCGGCTCTCGACGTCGACGCGGTCGCCGCCGACCCCGTCGTCCCGCTGATCGACCCCGCGGGCCGGGCCATCACCGGGCACGTCGACGACCTGGCGACGGACCTGCGGCGCGCGTGGTTCGACGGCCAGGGCGCACCGGCGGTCGAGGCCCTGCTCGACGCGCGTGAGGGCCTGTCGGCGACCGTCACCGCCGCCGAGGCCGTCACCGACGCGGTGGTCCACGTCTCGCTGCACGGCTACGAGTGGCCGGGCACGACCCGCGTCGACGGACGTCGCGTGACCTGGCGGGGCGGGGACCGTCCACCCCTCCCCCTCCCCCTCGAACCCGGCGGGCGCGACGCCCCGGTCCCGGTGGTCATCACCACCGCGATCACGACCGGGACCGGTGAGCGGGCCGCGACCCGCCACCAGCGGTTCGAGTCCGTCGTCGGGCTCGACCCCTCCGACACGGTCTCGCCCGAGGGCTGGGTGGTCGCCGGCGGCAGCGACGCGCAGGTCGGCGAGGGGCGGGTGGTGACCTACTCCGTGGAGGTCGAGCCGGAGACCGGTCTCGACGTGGCGGCCGTGGAGGCGGAGGTGACCGCCATCCTCACCGACCCGCGGTCGTGGACCGCCGACGGGATGACCACACCCGGCGGGGCGGAGGGCGGGATCGCGTGGCGCCGGGTCGGCCTGTCCCAGCTCGCCCGCATCCGCGTGGTGGTGGCCCGCCCGGCCACCGTCGACGACCTCTGCGGCCGGGTGGGCCTGCGGACCGGCGGGCGGGTGTCGTGCTGGGACGGGTACCGGGCGATGCTGAACCTCGACCGCTGGACCGTCGGGGTGCCGCCGTTCCACGCCGACCTGGGCGTCTACCGCGAGTACCTCGTCAACCACGAGGTGGGCCACGGGCTCGGGCACGGCCACGAGTACTGCACCACCGCCGGCGCGCTCGCGCCGGTCATGATGCAGCAGACCGGCGGGCTGGGGGCCTGTCGGGCCAACGGCTGGCCGTTCCCGGAGGTCACCGCCGCCGGCTGACGCCGGTCAGCCGGCCAGCACCGCCCGGCCGAGCGCCAGCTCCGCGTCGCGGCTGCCGCCGAGCCACGCGTCGTCCCCCATCGCCCGCCTGAGGAAGAGGTGCGGGTCGGCCTCCCAGGTGATGCCGATGCCGCCGTGGACCTGCATGGCCCGCTCCGCGGCGAAGATCGCCGCGTTGCCCGCCTTGGCGACCGCCGCGTCGACGGCCTGCGCCGCGTCGGGGCGGGATCCCGCGACCGCCCAGCAGGCGTACAGCGCGAGGGACCACGACAGCTCGACGGCGGTCCACGCCTCGGCGAGCTGGTGGCTGACGCCCTGGAAGATCGCGATGGGCTTGCCGAACTGCTCGCGCTCGAGGGCGTAGGCCGCGGCCCGCTCGACCGCGCCGAGCCCGGTGCCGGCGAGGGAGGCTGCGATGACCGCACGGGCGCGGGCCAGCGCGTCGCGCCCCCCGACGTCACGTCGCGCGATGACCGGGCCGAGGGACACCTCGGCGACGGGGCGGGAGGCGTCCATGGCGCGGCGCGGCTCCGCGTCGCCGACGGGCCGCAGCTCGACGCCGTCGCCGTCGACGACCACGACGACCTCCGCCCCCACGCCGTGGCGGACGAGCCCGAGGTCACCGTCGGCCACGGACCAGCGGGCGTCCGCGCGCATCCCGTCGGTGACGTCCAGGCCGGCCCCGGCCGCCACCTGCAGGGCCAGCTGGTGGGCCAGCCACGCCGTCGGGGTGACGGTCCGCCCGAGCTCGCGGGCGACCAGGCCCCGCTCGACGAGCGTGCCGCCGGCGCCACCCGCGGCCTCGTCGACGCCGAGGCCGTTGAACCCCTCGAAGAGGGCGCGGTCCGGCTGGGCGGGCAGGTCACCGCCGTCGAGGGCGGGGCGGGCGCCGGCCAGGCCGTCGGCGGCGAGGTCGCGGGCGGCGTCGGCGATGGCGGTCTGCTCGTCGGTGAGCACAGCGTGCACGGGGGCTCCTCGGGTGGGGTCGGTCAGCGGGACCGGGGCAGGCCGAGGACGCGCTCGGCGATGATCGACTTCTGGATCTCGTCGGTGCCGCCCTCGACGGAGTTGCCGCGGGCCCGCAGGAACCCGCTGATCCACGCGGCGTCGTCGCGGTCGTCGGCGGTGACGCCGACGTCCCCGCCGATGCGCACGGCCAGGCGGGTCATGGCCTGCATCGTCTGCGCCCAGGCGAGCTTCACCGCCGATCCGTCCCCGCCGGGGGTCTGGCCCTGCAGCAGCGCGGACATCTGCCGGGTGGTGGTGAGGGACAGCGACCGGACGTCCGCCGCGAGCCGCCCGCCCTCGCGCGCGAGGTCGGGCTCGTCGGCCAGGCCCGCGCTGCGGATCCGCGCCACCAGGCGATCGAGGGCCGCGTCCGCCTCGGCGGACAGCGCGAAGGCGAGCGAGCCGCGCTCGAAGCCCAGCGTGGTCAGCGCGACCTTCCAGCCGCCGCCGAGCTCGCCGAGCACCCGGTCGCCGGGGACGTGGACGTCGGAGAGGAACATCTCGTTGAAGTCGGCGTCCCCGTTGATCATCACGAGGGGCCGGATCTCGAAGTCGTCGGTGTCCGCCAGGAAGTACGTGATGCCGCGGTGCGCCGATCCGGTCTCAGACACCGAGGCGGTCCGGGCCAGCAGCATGCAGCGGTTCGCGGCGTGGGCGAAGGACGTCCAGACCTTCTGGCCGTTGACGACCCACCCGCCGTCGACCGCCTCGGCCCGGCTGCGCAGGCCGGCGAGGTCGCTGCCCGCGCCTGGTTCGGAGAAGCCCTGGCACCAGATGTCGTCGCCGTTGAGGATCCGCGGCAGGTAGTGGGCCTTCTGCTCCTCGGTGCCGTGGACCAGGATCGTCGGTCCGGCGAGGATCACGCCGAGCATGTTGATGCCCACCGGCGCGTGCTGGCGCGCGGACTCGGCGTTGAAGATGGCCTCGTAGGCGATCGGCAGGCCCTTGCCGCCGTACGCCTCGGGCCAGGTCAGGCCGAGGTAGCCGCCGTCGGCGAGCTGGGACTGCCACCAGCGGGCGTTGTCGGTCTTCTCGCCGTGGTCCGCCGGGTGGGGGTGGGGGATGCCGCCCAACCGGTCGGCGATCCACCCGGCTGCCTCCTCGCGGAACGCGGCCTCCTCGGCGGTGTCGCGGAAGTCCACTGCGGTGCCCTCTCACCTCGCGCGTCGCCGGACCGTCCGGTGACCCGGGTCAGTGTAGGTGGGTCGGCGATGAGACCCGAGCTCGCGATGTCAGGCGGGTGCGGCATCCGGATCGGTGGCGGACACGGCCTGCCAGCGCCGCAGCCACTCACCCGCCGTGCGGGCCTGGGCGGGGCCCAGGCTGTGCCCGTCGTCGTGCCAGGCCACCTCGACGGCGGCGCCCGCATCGGCCAACGCCCGGGCCAACGCCTCCGCGGAGTCCGCCGGGGCGTAGGGGTCCACGCGTCCCTGGACCATCAGCACGGCGGCGTGGGCGAGGTCGGGCACCGGATCGGGCGTGAGGGGCAGCATGCTCGAGACGAGGACCCCGCCGCGGAGCAGGGCGGGGTGCCGCAGCATCGTGGCGGCGCCGACGTTCGCGCCGTTCGAGAACCCGACGGCCAGCAGCCCGGTGGGATCGAGGTCGTAGGCGTCGACGGCGGCGGTGAGGAAGCGCGCCAGCTCGTCGGTGCGGCGGGCGACGTCCTCGGCGTCGAACACGCCCTCGGCGACCCGGCGGAAGAACCGGTTGGTGGTGCCGCCCTCGCGCACGTTGCCGCGCACGCCGAGCAGCCCGGCACCGGGCGCGATGGCGCGCGCGAGGTCGACGAGCGGGTGCTCGTCGCCGCCGGTGCCGTGCAGCAGGACGAGGGTGGTGGTCACCCCGCCGTCCGCCGGGTGGTGGACGTGGTGGTGGAGGTCGAGGTCGGTCACGCGTCCGCTCCACCCCCGGTCGGCCCGGCCGTGGCCCGGTCGGGGAGGACCGCCTCGGTGTCGAGGCCGGGGTAGTTGACCGCGGGGATCTTGAGCTGCGGGAGGGTGGCGGCGATCTGCTCGCGGCTGGGCTCGAGCCACGGCGGCAGCTTGAGGTGGCGGCCCAGCTCGAGCAGGGGCTCGTCGGCGGTGAAGCCCGGCTCGTCGGTCGCGATCTCGAACAGGACCCCGCCGGGCTCGCGGAAGTAGATCGACTTGAAGTACTGCCGGTCACGCATCTCGGTCACGTTGACGCCCTGGTCGAGCAGCTCGCCGCGCCAGTCCATCTCGGTGGCGAGGTCCGGGGCCCGGAAGGCCACGTGGTGGACGGTGCCGGCCGCGGTCAGGCCCCGCGGACCGCCGGGCTGGCCGACGACGTCCACGATGGTGCCGATGCCCGTGGCGCCGGCGTCGTAGCGGACCCGACCCCCGTCCTCTGCGACCACCTGGAAGCTCAGGCGCTCGGCCATCATCTGGTGGGTGGGGTCGAGGTCCTGCTCGGTCAGGGTCACCGAGTGGAACCCGCGGACGGCGGCGTCGGCACCGATCGGGCCCCGCTCCCACGGCGGGGCGTCCGCCGAGCCGGCGTGGGCGACCAGCTCGAGGACCATGCCGTCGGGGTCGCGCAGGCTCACGACCTCCTCCTCGAGGCGCCGCGCGGGGCCGGAGTGGTCGATGCCGAGCCGCGTCAGGTGGTCGTCCCACCAGCCGAGCGCGCCCTCCGGCACGCTGAACGCCACGGTGGTGGCCTGGCCCGTGCCGACGCGCCCGCGCGGCGCACCCGGCCAGGGGAAGAACGTCAGGACGGTCCCCGGCGACCCCGCCTCGTCGCCGTAGTACAGGTGGTAGGTCCCCGGGTCGTCGAAGTTGACCGTGGTCTTGACCAGCCGCAGCCCGAGCACGGAGATGTAGAAGTCCACGTTGGCCTGCGGGTCGGTCGCGATCGCCGTGACGTGGTGGATGCCGTGGGGGTGTGCCATCAGGGGTGCTCCTGCGCCGGGGTTCTAGTTTCAATTGTAACTACATTGACGCCGGCAGCATTCCCGACGGGGCGTCCCGGAAACGGTCGATGCCCGGGGCCAGAGGCCCCGGGCATCGTGGACTGCGTCTCAGCCGGTCAGGCGACGTCGGCGGCGCCGACACCGGCCATGTCGCGGCGCAGGCTCTCGAGGGCACGGCCCTCGATCTTGCGCACGGACTCGCGGCTGATGTCGAGCTCCTTGCCGAGCGCGTCGAGCGTCAGCGGGTCGCGGCCGTCCAGGCCGAAGCGACGGGTCAGCACGTAGGCGGACCGGTCGTCGAGGTGGCTGACGGCGCTGCGCAGCTCGCCGCGGACCTCGTTGTCGGCGACCTCGTCGGTGAAGCTGTCGGGCTCGGTGGCGACGAAGTCACCCAGCTCGCTCGAGTCGCTGTCGTCGCCGACCTGGCGGTCCAGGGACGCGACGCTGCGCATGTGCTCGAGGGCATCCTCGACCTTGGCGGGCGTCAGGCGGGTCGCCTCGGCCAGCTCCTCGATCGTGGGCTCCTCGCCGTTCTCGGCTTCGAGCCGCGACCGGGCGGCGCGGATCTTGACGACCGCGTCGTGCATGGCGACGGGCAGGCGGATGGTCCGCTCGTTCGCCGCGATGCCGCGCTGGATCGCCTGGCGGATCCACCAGGTGGCGTAGGTGGAGAACTTGAACCCCTTCGTCCAGTCGAACTTCTCGACTGCACGGATGAGGCCCAGGTTCCCCTCCTGGATCAGCTCGTCGAGCCCGAGCTTGGTCCGGTTGGAGAACTTCGCCGCGATGTTGACGACGAGGCGCAGGTTGGCGGACACGAAGTGGTTGAAGGCGTTCTGGCCCTCGCGCACGCGCCGTTCGAGCATGCGCCGGTCGGCCTCGTCGAACTCACCGGACTCGAGGGTCGCGGCGGCCTCGTTCCCCGCCTCGATGGCCTTGGCGAGGCGCACCTCGTCCGCGGCCGTGAGGAGGTTCACGGTGCCGAGCTCGTTGAAGTAGAGATCCAGAAGGTCTTCGGGAACAGTTCTGATCAAGGGTTGTCAGACTCCCTCTGGGCTATCGGTGGACACGTCTGCAGGTGGGGGGGACACGGGGGTGAACGCGCGACTGCCGATGGTTCTTCCCCGCGGAAGGTGTTCAACACTCCCCATCGGCCAGGGTCAGTCGCATACGAGTCATTCGGACCCTGCGGACCGGGAGGAGCCTGCTACTGTGCCCGTTCTCGGTCGGGAGCGCAATTCCGCGCGCGGACAGGGTGTGGACCCGCGGGTGGACGGCTTCGCCGTCGGCGTGGCCGAGCGGGCCTTGGGTACGGTGTTCCCCGTGGGCGCGAACCTCAACCCTGCGCGCGGGCGGCTGGTGGTCGCCACGCCCGATCTCGAAGACCCGAACTTCGAGGGCACCGTCGTGCTGCTCCTCGAGCACGACGACGACGGGACCCTCGGCGTGGTCCTGAACCGGCCCAGCGAGCTCCCGGTGGGCGAGGCGATGAGCGGCCCGCCCGACGGCCTGCTCGGCTCCTGGGACACCGTGGTCGACGACCCGCCGGTGATCTTCGTGGGCGGTCCGGTCCGCCCCAACGCGGTGATCGCCCTGGCGCGGGTCCCGTCGGTGGCCGACGCGGAGCGCTGGCAGGAGGTCGTCGGGGAGCTCGGGGTGATCAGCTTGGGCGACGGCCCGCTGAGCGACGTCGGCGCGATCGCAGACCTGCGCGTCTTCGCCGGCTACGCCGGGTGGGGGCCGACCCAGCTGGACGCGGAGATCGAGGGCGGGTCGTGGTTCGTGGTCGAGTCCCGCCCGGCCGACCCCTTCACCGCCGAGCCCGAGGGCCTGTGGCACGACGTGCTCCGCCGCCAGGGCGGGGTCTTCACGACCGTGACGCCCAACCCCGCCCTCAACTGACCCTCCCCTCACCCGACCCCTCCCCTCACCCGATCCCGCACGCCCCGGGGATCGGTGGGAGGCGCCACGGCGCCGCGAGGTGCTCCAGCCCGGCAGCGACCCGGTCGAGTCCGCCCGACGCCGGCGGGTCCCCCGCAGCGGCCCCCCGCAACGCCGTCCGGCTGGCCTCGACCCGCAGGGTGAGCGCGTGGGCGCTCGGCAGGTGACCGGTGCGGACGTCGGGCGGCGCGGCGGGCACCTCCGCGACGCTGTCGGTGATCGAGCGGAACCGCACCTCCGCCAGCCCCGTCGGCGCGGTCGGGGACGGCAGGCGGCACCCGGCCAGCTCACGGGGCAGCGCGCCGGCGGGATCGACCTGCAGGGGGCTGACGAGCTCGACCAGCCACGCCGTCGCCGCGAGGGCGGCGCCGGTCACCGCGTCACCGCCCGGCCGGTCCGCGGGGGCGAGGTAGCCGACGCCCGCCGGCAGGTCCACCAGGACGAGCCGATCGACGAGTCCGTCGAGCCGCCCCTCCGCCGCCGCGGTCCGCGCGAGGAGGGCGCCCTGGCTGATGCCCACGACGGTGACCCGGTCGCGGTGCGCCGCCGCCAGCGTCCGGACCTGCGCCACGAGGTCGGGGACCACCGCACGGACCCCCCTGGCGGTGTCGGCGGGCAGGTCGGGCTGCGGCAGCCCGTCGGCTCCCGCTCCCGCGTAGGAGAACGCCCACACCGGCCGGGACCCGCCGAGCGGCGGGCGGGCCCGCCACATCGTGCCGAAGCCGTCGACGACGAGGATCGGGGGCCCCTCCCCGCCCCCGTCGGCGGCGCGGACCGGTGCGGCGGTGATGCCGGGGATGCGCGACGGCGCGCCCTCCAGCAGGGCGTACCCGCCGGCGGCGACTAGGGCGGGCACGACGAGCAGGACCACCAGCCGACGGCCGGCCTGGCGCCACGTCCCGAGCGGGGCTGACACCCCCGGAAGGTGGTGGGCCGCGGTGAGGGCCGCCGCCCCGATGCCGGCGGCGGCCCCGCCGGCGACGGGCGGCCCGGCGTGGACGAGCGCGCCGACGGCGGTCACCCCGACGACGACGCCGACGACCCGGGCGGCGCTCGAGCCGACCACCCCGCTCAGGGCGACCGCGACCGCCAGGGCCAGCACGAGCACGCCCCAGGTCAGGGCGGCCACCCCGATGACCCCGGCGGTGACGGCGAGCGCGGCGGGCAGCGCCATGGCCGCCGTCGCGCCCGCGCTGACCCCGATGGCGCGACCGACCCCGGCCGCTCCCCCGCCCGGCGGTCCGCCGGTGAGGACCCGCCACCACAGGCCGCGGGCGACCACGCCGACGGCGAGGGTGGCGAGCGCGGCCTCGGTCGGGAGGGGCAGCGCAGCCACCAGGGCGAGGTCGTGGACCGCCCCGAGCGGCAGCGGGGCCGCGCCCAGCACCGCGACGGCCGGGGACGCCCCGACGGCGACCAGCGCCCCTCCCTCGACCACGGCGACCACGCCGGCGAGGGCCACGGCCCGTCGATGCCGGCGGCGGTCAGGCGCGGCGGCCCGGGTGCGCAGGGGTGCGACCCGGCCGAGCAGCGCGGTGGAGGTGGCGGTCATGGCCGTGCCCGACGAACTGTAGAGCCCGAACCCCCCGCACCCGGTCCCGCGACGCGATGCACTACGGTGCACCGACCCCGACCCCCTGAGGGAGCACCCATGTCCCCGACGCTCGCCGTCTCACCCGCCTTCGCCGGCTGCTCGGCAGAGGAGTCGCTCGCCATCGCCGAGGAGGCCGCCGGCTGGGGCTACACCGCCGCCTGGGTCGACGAGGTCGTCGGCCACGACTGCTTCGCGCTGCTCGGGGCGTTGGCCGTCCGCACCGACCTCGACCTCGGCGTCGCCGTCGTGCCGGTCCAGACCCGCTCGGCGTTCGTGCTCGGCCGGGCGGCGCTGACGCTCGCCGAGCTGACCGGCGGGCGGTTCAGCCTGGGCATCGGCGCGTCGTCGGAGGTGCTGGTCACCCGCTTCGCGGGACAGCCCTGGGAGCGGCCCCTGACCCACGTCCGCGAGATGGCGGAAGCGCTCAAGCCGATCCTCGCCGGTGAGCGGTCGACCCTCGACGGCGAGCTGGTGCGGGTCGGCGGGTTCAAGTACGGCCTGCCCGCCCCGACCCCCGTCCCGCTGCTGCTCGGGTCGCTGAACCCCAAGTCGCTGCAGCTGGCCGGCGAGGTCGCCGACGGCGTGTGCCTCAACCAGATGGCGCCCGAGCACGTCCCCACGATGCTGGCAGAGGTCCGCGCCGGCGCCGAGCGGGCCGGTCGGACCCTCGACGGCTACCCCGTCGTCGCCCGCCTGATGACCGTCGTCACCGACGACGTGCCGGCCGCAACCGCGATGCTCAAGCACGTCTTCGCGCCGTACGCGGCGACGACCGGCTACAACCGCTTCTTCCGCTGGCTCGGGTACGTCGACGAGGCCGACGGGATCCTGGCCGCCTCCGAGCGGGGGGACTCCGCCGGCATGGTCGCGGCCTACTCCGACCGGATGGCGCACGACCTGCTCATCATCGGCGACGAGGACCACGTGGCGGCGCGCGTCCGCGAGCACCTCGACGCGGGGGTGACCGTGGCGGCCATCGAACCCCTCGCCCCCGGCCCGGCTGAGGTGCGCCGCACCCTCCGCGCCGCCGCCGCTGCGCTCAGCTGATCGGCGCTCCCGTGGACATCGGCCTCGTCTACTTCCCCACCGACACCTCCCTCGACCCCGTCGAGCTCGGGCAGCTCGCGGAGGACCGCGGCTTCGAGTCGCTGTTCGTCACCGAGCACACCCACATCCCCACCAGCCGGCGCACCCCCTACCCCGCCGGCGGGGAGCTGCCGGCCGAGTACGCCCGGACCTGGGATCCGTTCGTGGCGTTGAGCGCGGTGGCGGCGACCACCGAGCGCCTGCGGCTCGGCACCGGCATCTGCCTGGTCAACCAGCACCACCCGATCACGCTCGCGAAGGCCGTCGCCAGCCTGCAGCTGCTGAGCGGCGGCCGGTTCCTCTTCGGCGTCGGCCCCGGCTGGAACGTCGAGGAGATGGAGGACCACGGCGTCGCCGGCGACGACCGGTTCGCCCAGATGCGCGAGCGGATCGAGGCGATGCGCGTCCTGTGGACCGCCGAGGAAGCGGAGTACCACGGCACCCACATCGACTTCGCACCCACCTGGCAGTGGCCCAAGCCCGGGCACCACGTGCCCGTCCTGCTCGCCGGCTGGGGCCCCACGGTCATCGACCGGGTCCTCGACCACGCCGACGGCTGGATCCCGATCGGCGGGCGGGGCCCGGCCCTGGCCGCGCGGCTCGAGGAGCTGCGCGCGAAGGCGGAGGCAGCCGGTCGTGAGCCGGTGCCGGTGACGATCTACCAGCCCGGTCCGCGTCCGGAGCTCGTGGCGGAGTACCGGGACCTCGGCGTCACCCGGATCCTCTGCGCCCTGCCGGCCGAGGCGCCCGCGGAGACCCGCGCCAGGGTGGAGAGGTACGCGCGGACCCTCCTCTGACGGCGTCTGGACCCGCGGCCCTCAGCTGCCGAGGACGAGGGGGAGCAGCAGCTCGACCATGCGCTCGGCGGCGGCCGGCGGGATGTCATGGCCCATGCCACCGATCTCCTCGAGCCGAGCACCGGGGATCGCCGCGGCGGTGGCCCGGCCGGCGGCCACGGGGATGAGCGGGTCGTCGGCGCCGTGGACCACCAGCGCGGGGACGTCGAGGCCGGCGAGGTCGGCGGTGCGGTCGCCGTCGGACAGGATCGCGTGGTACTGGCGCAGGAACCCGGCCGGGTTCACCCCGCGGTCGTAGCTGGTGCCGATCGCCTCGACGACCCACTCGTCGTCCCACGCGAGCCCGGGGCTGCCGAGCACCTTGCGCTTCTCGAGGCTGACCGCCACATAGGTCTCGCGGTCGTCGGTCGGGGTCGGTGACAGCAGCGCCTCGGTCGCCGCCGGCGTCGGTCCGGGCAGCGACGGGTCGCCCGGCGTCGACATCACCGAGGTCAGCGACAGGACCCGTCCGGGGTGCTCGACGGCCATGCGCTGCACGATCATCCCGCCCATCGACGCGCCGGCCACGTGGGCGGCGGGGATGTCCAGGTGGTCGAGCAGCGCGATGCCGTCGGCGGCCATGTCGCTGAGGGTGTACGGCGGCGGGAGCGGCCTGCCGGCGCGGAAGCTGCCGAACAGCTCGGCCAGGCCGACGGGCGGGGCGTGGTCGAGCCAGGTGGACTCGCCGACGTCGCGGTTGTCGTAGGCGACCACCCGCACGCCGGCGTCGGCCAGCGGCTCGATCAGGTACGGCGGCCAACCGACCCGCTGGGCGCCCAGGCCCATGACCAGGAGCAGGGCCGGCCCGTCCGCCGGACCGGCCTCCTCGTAGCTGAGCTGGATCCCGTTGACGTCAGCGATCGGCATGGCCGCACACGCTACCCGGGGGCCCGGACGTCAGTTGAGGACCGAGACGCGGTCCACGAACGCACCCTCCAGGCTCAGCACGTCGCGGCCGCACACCAGCTCGGTGCCGGTCGAGCAGATCTCGTCCGAGGTCAGGCGGAAGCGGACCTGGATGGTCCCGGCCTCCGGGGTGAACGTGACCTGCTGGGCGGTGAAGGCCGGGAAGTCCGCGGTCTCGCCGTAGCTCGCGACCTCGGTCCACGCGTCGCCGTCGGCGGACCACTCCACCGACAGCTCGTCGAACCCTCCCCCCTCGAGCGACAGCGCCTGCCACCACTCGATGCCGACGGGGGAGCCGTCGACCTCCACCTCGGGCGAGGTGAGGGTGGCGTCGGCCAGGTCGGTGTACGGCGACACCTGGAACGAGGTGTCCGAATCGTGGCCGGGACCAGCCATCCGCCACATCGACAGCGGGTGGCCGGCCACACCGGTCGTCCACCCCTCGGCGTCGCCCTCGAAGCCGAAGGGACCGGCCACCACGTCGGTCGGCGGCGGCCCGTCGTCCCCGTCCGGATCCGCGTCGCCGGGCTGGATGTCCTGCTCGGGCACGGGCGGCACGCCGAGGGGGCAGTCGCCGAGCAGGCCGGCGACCTCGTCCTCGACGGCCTGGCTGATCGCCGCGGTGCCGCCGGCGATCCGCGCCAGCCTGACCGAGCAGATCTGCTCGACCAGGTAGTCGCCGCTCTCGAGGGACTCCTCGACGCCGCGGGAGTCCGTCAGCAGCAGCACCCCGCCGGTCGCGGCCACGGACGGTCCGGACGACAGGGCGTCGGCGAAGTCGTCGGCACGCGCCAGCCAGGTGCTGACGAGCGACAGACCGACCGCGCGCCCCTCCTCGGCGGCGGCGACGGAGGTGGCGAACCGGTTGGGACCGGCGACCCGGTCGCCGACGTCGACTACGTCGGCCAGCTGGTCGGCGATCGCGTCGGGCACCGCGGCGGTGCCGCCGACGATGCGGACCCGCTCGATGCCGGCCGCGGACAGCGCGTCGAGGGTCTCGGCGGGCAGCCGGTCGGTCTCGATCAGGAGGATCGGCTGGCCCTGGGCGGCCGCGACGGGGCCGATGCTCATCGCGTCCGGCCAGCCGCGGGTCGGGTCGACGTCGTTGCCCTTGACGACCCACGCGGTGGTCGCGTCACCCAGCTCCGCGGCGACCAGCCCCGCGGTGCCGAACCGGTCTGCGCCGCCGTACCGCTGCACGTCGGTGACGCCCACGTCGGCGAGCTGTCCCTCGATGGCCGGGGCGAGGGCGGTCGCGCCGCCGAGCAGGACCGCGCGGGTCGCGCCGAGCCGCTGGATCTCCGCGGCGACGAGCGGGTCGAGCGCCGCCGAGCCGGTCAGCAGCATCGGGGCCCCGAGCGCCGCGGCGAGCGGCGTGCCGGCCAGCGCATCGGCGTAGTCGTCGGCGCGGGCCAGGACCACGGTGTCGGTCGAGGCGAAGACGTCGGCGCTGATCGCCACCGCCGTCGCGACGCGCTGGTCACCAGCCAGGCGGCGGACCTCGCCGGGGCTGTCGGGCGGGAAGTCGTAGCGCATGATCCCGCGGCCGTAGAGGGCGAGGAAGGCCACGCCGGGGTCGTCGGCCTTCATCTGGACGTCGGTCACCGGCACCGACGGGAACGCGTCACCGCCGAGCGGCGCCCACACCGACCCCTCGAGGTCGGCGGAGATGAACGGGCCGAGCTCGGTCCCGACGATCAGCTGGGTGCCCCGCTGCGCGAGGGACAGGACCGGGGTGTCGGGCAGGTTCCCGGTGATGTCGGTGAACGTCGCGCCGGCATCGGAGGAGACGAACACGTGCCCCTCCCCCACGGCCTCGGCCTCATCCGCCCCGGTGCCCGGCGGCACCCACTGGCGGGTGTAGCCGCCGAGCGTCGCGAAGACCGTCCGGCCGCTCGGGTCGTAGGGGTCGACGGCGACGTCGGTGACGTAGCGCTCCGGCAGTCCCTCGGCGGCGGCGACGTGCCAGCCGGCGTCGGTGCCCGGTTCGGGCAGGTCGGGGGCGCCGACGTTCGTCGCGATGCCCGAGTCGTAGGGGTACGGGGTCTGCAGGATGTGGCAGGGCGCGCACCACCCGACGTACGCGGCGTCGCCGTAGGCGGTGACGGCGGAGGTCTGCCGCGGCGGTGGCGGCACGTCGGTCTCGAACAGCGGCTCGCGGTCGGTCGTGCCGAGGTCGATCGCCTGGGTCCACGTGGACGACGTCGCCTCGCGGCCGGCGAGGTTCTCGACGACCTGGGTGCCGCCGGTGATCACGTGGTCGGTGTCGAGCGGGTTCATCGCGAACGGGGGGACGAACAGGATGTTGTCGCTCGGCACCGGGGACAGGCTCGTCGTGGTGGCGAACCGGTCCGAGGTGACGCTCAGCAAGCTGTGGCCCTGGCTCGAGGCGTAGGCGTAGTCGGAGTCCTCGGGGTCGATCGCCCCGATGGTCCCGTCGGCGCCGAGCACCTCGAACTGGCGGAGGTCGGCCTCGGGCCTGACCAGCATCGTCCCGTTGTCCTGCAGCCCGGCGACGGCGGTGCCGTCGTTCGCCACCCCGAGCGCGTACGGGAGGATCGTCGACAGGCCGTTGTCGTCCTGGTCGAGGCGCCAGGTCGACTGGCTGGCCTCGTCACCCGGGCCGAGCAGCTGGCTCGAGATGCCGCCGTCGTGGCCGACCAGCAGGCGGACGCCGCCGTCGGGCTGGCCGTCCTCGCCCACCGTCGGGATCCAGATCCCGTCGTGCTGGTCGGGGTGGGTGGTGGTGATCCCGAGGTTCGACGAGACCGTGCAGTCGGTGACGACCAGCAGGCAGTCCACCCCGCCGTAGTAGGCCCCGATCACCTGGAAGCTGACCGCCGGCGTGTTGGCCGGGACGGACGTCAGGCGGTTCTGGAAGACCTCCTCGAGGCCCATGACCAGACGGGTGGGGACCCCGCCGACCTGTCGGGTCGGGTCGGGCTCGATCCACATGTTGTACCAGGACTGCACACCGGGCTCGATGGCGCCGGGGATGCAGAACACCGACTGGTTGAGGGTGCACAGCGTGCTCATCTCGGTGTCCTCGGCGAGCTGGGTCCAGGTGGCCCCGAAGTCGTCGGAGACGTACACCCCGTTCAGGTAGGTGGGCGTGTCGCTGAGCAGACCCGTCGGGTCGACCCCGTCGGGGATCGGCACGTACTGCGGCCCGCCGTTGAAGAGCACCGCGTCCTCGACGACGGCGTAGAGGTAGTCGTGGTCCTGCTCGGGTCCGACGGCGTGGCCGTACTCGATGCGGCCCAGCCGGTCCTGGCCGCCGGCGGCGTCGGCGAGGCCGGTCAGGCGCTCGAAGGTGCCCGGCTCGCCGGTGTCGGACCGGTACACGCCGTTGCCCTCGGAGTGGATGAACTCGCCCGAGATGTCCTCGAGCGTCCCGGCCCGGTAGCCGACCGCGGCGACGACCGTGCCGCCGGCGGTGTCCGCCCCGACCCCCCCGGGCTCCTTGACGACGACGTCGGTGACGAAGTGCGCGTAGTTGCAGGTCTCGATGTTGTAGTCGCCTTCGCAGGTGCCGACCGGCAGCACCACGTCGGCGTAGGTGCGGCCGGCGTCGGCGGAGCGCCACAGACCCCGACCGGTGGCGGCGTAGATGACGTCCGGGTTCGACGGGTCGACCTCGATGGCGAAGCCGAGGGTGCCGCCCGGGGGCCCCTCCGCCCGGGTCCAGGTGGCACCGAGGTCGTCGGACCAGAACACCCCGAGGCCGGTGTAGGCGGACCCGCCGAAGGTGTGCTCGCCGGTGACGACCACGAGCGTGCCGTCGGGGCCGCCCGACGGGGTCCAGCTGACCGCCGACGTGACGTTGGTGGGGAGTGCGTCGCCGACCGAGCGCCAGGTCTCGCCGAGGTCCTCGCTCAGCCACACCCCCGCCGTGCCGATGGCGGCGAAGAGCCGGCCGTTGACCTCGTCGTAGAAGAAGTCGTCGATGCGACCGGTCGAGTCGACGATGCCCTGGCCGGAGTCGTAGGGCTCCTCGTCGAAGTTGACCGGGCCCTGCCCGTGGAGGCTGACCTCCCCGTCGCTGCCGTTGACGGCGATCCCCTCGCGGATCATCGCGGCGCGCTGCTCCGCCGCCGCCCACTGGGCCCCCTCCGCCACCTGCATGAAGGGCGCGCTGGCCCGTGCGTCCTGCTGGGCGTTGCGGGCGGCGAGCTCGGCGAAGGACTCGAGGCGCGCCGGCTTGCAGTCGCCGTTCAGCTCGAGCAGCTCCGCCGGCCCGCGGTACTCGGGCGGCAGCTGGTCGAACTGGTCCGGCGGGACGATCCGCGGCTCGACCGCGTCGACCGGGACGGTGCCGGGCGGGCAGTCGACGGCGGCCTCGCCCAGCCCGGTGGCGGCGTAGGTGCCGGCCGCCAGGACCGCGAGGACCGCGGCCACGGCGATCCCCCTGCGATGGCGCGACGGCGTGGACGGGGGTGGCGTGAGCGCTGACTGCATGGCTGCTCCTCGGTGAAGGCCGTCAGTGTGCCCCACCCGGGGCGGCGGCTGCGCTACGATCCGCGCAGCGGAAGTGGAGGTGGCGTCCAAGTCCGGGGCCGGCAGTCCCCCGGGTCGACGCCGAGCCCGAGGTCGAGGAGCAGCCATGCGTGCACGTCCGTCCACCGCAGCCCTGGTCGCGGCGCTGCTCGTCGCGCTCGTGGCGGGACCGACCGCCCCGGCCGCCGCGGTCGAGGGGCCGCCGCCCAGCTCCGCGGTGCGCCAGGTCATGTTCGTGGGGAACAACTGGGAGGGCACCGCCACGGTCATCGACGCGCGGACCTACGAGACCCTCGGCACGCTCGACACGATCCCCGACCGCGAGGAGCGGATGGCCGAGATCGCCCTCGACCCCGCCCGCCTGGCGTTCTTCCTCGCGATCCGCCTGGCGATCGGCGAGGGCAACGACCAGTTCACCGACGACATGTTCACCAGCCACGACGGGCGGTACGTGTTCGTGTCGCGCCCGAGCTTCGCCGACGTGGTCAGCATCGACCTCCTGACGGGCCTGGTCGCGTGGCGCTTCCCCCTGCCGGGGTACCGCGCCGACCACATGGCCATCTCGCCCGACGGGACGCGCCTGCTGGTGAGCGACTCGCTCGAGAACGTCGTCCACGAGCTCGACACCGCCACCGGTGAGAAGACCGGCGAGTTCGGATCGGGCGACTCACCCCACGAGAACGTCTACGTCGACGACGGGCAGCGGGTGCTGCACGCCAGCATCGGCCGGGTCTACACCCCGACCGACGCGAACGAGCTCGGCATCGTCAAGGACACCTCGAAGGGCGAGCGGTACTTCCAGGTCGTCGATGCCGAGTCCCTCGAGGTGCTGGAGCGGTGGGACATCGGGGAGCGCCTGGCGGCCGCGGGGTACGAGGACATGAGCGCGGCCGTCCGGCCGATGGCGCCCGCGCCGGACGGCCGGACCGTCTACTTCCAGGTGTCGTTCCACTTCGGCTACGTGGTCTTCGACCGGGTGGCCGGCGAGGTCCTCGACGTCGTCGACCTGCCCCTCGGCGCGGCGGAGGGGGTGCCGCGCGAGCAGTACGTGCTCGACTCCGCCCACCACGGCCTGGCGCTCGACCCGACCGGCGAGACCCTGTGCGTGGCCGGGACGATGTCGGACTACGCGGCCCTGGTGGACGTCGAGAGCGGCGAGCACCGCATCGTCACCGAGGGTCCCAAGCCCTACTGGTCCACCAACGGCCCGGACGGGCGCAGCTGCTGGATCAGCTTCTCGGGCGACGACACCGTCGGCGTGGTCGACTACGCCACCGGGACCGAGATCGCCCGCATCGACGTCGGTGACCACCCCCAGCGCGTCCGCCCGGGTGTGGTGCGCCACGACATCCTGTCCGACCCCGACGGGGTGCTCGGCCCGGACGGCGACGCGACGGGCGTCACGCGCCTGGCCGGCCCCGACCGCTACGCGACGGCGGCTGCCGTCGCCGCCGAGACCTTCCCGCACGGCGCGGCCACGGTGTTCCTCGCCACCGGTGAGGTGCCTGCCGACGCGCTGGCCCTCGGCCCCGTCGCCGGTCGGCACGCCGGTCCGGTGCTGCTGACCGGGCCCGACGCCCTGCCGTCGGCGACGGCGGAGGCGCTCGAGGTGCTCGCGCCGGTCCGCGTGGTGGTGGCCGGCGGCACCGCAGCGGTGTCCGACGGGGTGCTCGAGGAGGTCGCTGCCCTGACCGGCGCGGACGTCGAGCGGGTCGCCGGCGCCGACCGGGTGCAGTCCGCGGCGGCCATCGCCGAGCGCTTCGCACCCGACCCGGTCCCGGTGGTCTACCTCGCCGGCGGGTCGGCGACGACCGACGCGCTGGCCGCCGGTCCGGCCGCCGGTGCCCACGGCGGCGTCGTGCTGCTCGTCGAGGGGGACGCGGTGCCGGCAGCGGTCGACTCCCAGCTGCGTCGCCTCGCCCCCGAGCGGATCGTCGTGGTCGGCGGTGAGTCGGCCGTGTCGCCCGGGCTGGAGACGGCGCTGGCCGACTACGGCACCCCCGTCGAGCGGCTGGCCGGCGCGGACCGCGCGGGCACCGCCGCCGCGGTGGCCGGCGAGCTGCCGGACGCCGCGTCCGCCTACGTGGCCTCGGGCACCGCCACCGCTGACGCGCTCGTCGGGGCGCCGGCCGCGGTGGCCGACGGCGCGCCGATCCTGCTGGTGGACCGCGACGCGGTGCCTGCGGCGACCCGGCAGGCGCTCGCCGACCTCTCCCCGACCGCGATCACCGTCCTCGGCGGCGACGCGGTCGTCGCCGCGGGCGTTGTCGAGGAGCTCGCCGCGCTGGCTGGCTGACGGGCTGGTGACCTGGCGGGGCAGCCGGGCGACCGTGGCCGCGGCGGCCGCTACGCTGCGCGCCACCAGGTGAACCTGATCCACCCCCCTGCCCGTCGCGGGTCCGCCCGCGGTGGCCGTGCTGCTCAGGTGGGCGCGGCACCCGCCGAGGTGAGTACGAGGTGAGTACCCCGTGAGCACCCAGGAGGATCCCCGACACGCGTCCCGCGCGGACCTCGACGACGACTTCGTGGCGCGCGCGGTGTTCACCGAGCCGAGCGCGGCGGAGCGGACCCGCCCGTTCCCGGTGCTCCCTCCCCCGCCACCGCGCCTGGACGTCCGGCGGCGCTGGTACCGCCGCCCCGTCCCGCTCGTGCTCCTGGTCGCGCTCGCCCTGGCCCTGGTCGCCGCGGCGTGGCGCCCCTGGGACGTGCCGACCGGCCCGCCCGACCACCTGGTGCTGATCATCGCGGTGCCCGACGGCGCGGACGTCCACCCGGACTTCGTGGACGCGGTCGCGCACGAGGCCGAGCTGTCGACGCTGTGGCTGGAGACCCAGACCGGACGTGCGGTGCGGGGGGACCTCTCGTCCCCGCGGGTGGTCACCCTGTCGATGACGGCCGAGGAGCTGCGCGGGGGGACGGTCAGGGCGTACGAGCGGATCATGGCCGACCTCGACCTGCGCGACGACGCGTTCGGCGTGGTCGTGTCGCCGCTGCGGACCGAGACGACCTGGTCCGGTCAGCAGACCTGCGGTCGCGGCGGGCGGGCCGGCGTCGTGCTGTTCCTCGGCAACTGCAACCACACGCCGTCGACCACGTCGGCGTGGGGCTCTCCGCTCAGCCGGACGATCACCCACGAGATCCTCCACGGCATGGGCGCGGTGGCCGACTGCGCCCCCCACGGCACCTCCGACGGCCACGTCGACGACGACCGGGCGGACGTGATGTACCAGGGGGCGGACCGCGTCGACCCCGCCACCACGCCCCTCGCCCTCGACGCGGGTCGCGACGACTACTACGGCCACAACAACATCGGCTGTCCCGACATCGTCCAGAGCCCCCTCTGGGTGGACTAGGGAGGGGTGGACAGGCCGGGGGTGGACCGGTTCAGCTGGTCGCCGGCGGGCTCGGGAAGCCGGTCAGGTCGGTGGGCAACCCGTACCAGGTCGAGTGGTGGCGTCGCAGGCCGAGGTGGTCGTAGAACGCGTCGACGTCCGGGGCGGCGGTGACGACGAGCAGGGTGCGCTCGCAGGCGTCGCGGGTCACCTCGACGAGCTCGCGGGCGATGCCCTGGCCCTGGTAGGCCTCGACGACCGCGAGGTCGCACAGGAACGTCATGAACCCGCCGTCGCTGATCGACCGGGCGACGCCGATCAGCTCGCCCTCGGCGGTGCGGGCCCCGACGACGGGCGCGCTGCGGGCGAGGAGGGCGCCGACCCGGCCGTCGTCGCCGTACGGCCGCCGGTCGGCCAGGCCCGAACCGGCCATCACCGTCAGGTAGGCGTCCACGTCCACGCGGTCCTCGACCGCGACGGTGATGTCGTCCACGGCGGCGGCGCTAGTAGCTGGTCCCGGTGACGTACTGCTGCAGCGACGCCCGTTCGGTCTCGAGCTCGTCCATGCGGTTCTTCACCACGTCGCCGATGGAGATGATGCCGACCAGCCGTCCGCCGTCCACGACGGGGACGTGGCGGATGCGGCGGTTGGTCATGGTCTCCATCAGCTCGTCCACGGTCGCGGTGGGCTCGACGGAGTGGACGTCCGCGGTCATGGCGCTCGAGACCGCCACGGAGGAGGTCGCCACCCCGTCGTCGGCGGCGAAGCGGCGGACGATGTCCCGCTCGCTCAGGATCCCGTCCACCCGGTCACCGTCGGCGCTCACGACCAGGGCGCCGATGTTGTGCTCGGCCAGGAGCGCGGCGGCCCTCCCCAGCGTCGCCGCGGGGGGGACGGTCACCACCGCCCCTCCCTTGCGGGCGATGATCGTCTCCACGGTCTGTGCCATGCGGGACCTCCAGTGGCGTTCGGCTCGTCCCCACCGATCCTCCCACCGATCGCGGCCGCCGTCGATCCCCCTCCCGGAGGGGGACGCCCCTCGCGCGGGCGGGTCCGGAACCGACGAAGCCCGCCACGTGGGCGGGCTCCGCGGACGAGTCTGATGATCGCTTCCCCACAACCACCTGACCCGGTCCGGACAGTATGCCCGACGCCGGGCGTCCTGCCCCAGCCGTCGGGGTGGACAGGTCGGCCAGGTGGCCCCGCGGGATCGCGACGCGGGTCAGAGCGTGGCGAGGGCGGCGTCGTAGTCCGGTTCGGTGCCGATCTCGGGCACGAGCTGGGAGTGCACCACCGTCCCCTCGGCGTCGACGACCACGACGGCGCGGGCGGCGAGGCCGGCGAACTTGCCGTCCGCGAGCCGGACGCCGTAGTCGCTCAGGACCTCGGGGTTGCGGAAGACCGAGCCCATGACGACGTCGTTGAGGTCCTCGCCGCCGCAGAAGCGCGCCTGGGCGAAGGGCAGGTCGGCGGAGATGCACAGCACCGTCGTCCCCTCGAGGTCCGCGGCGCGGCTGTTGAACTCGCGGACGCTGGCCGCGCAGACGCCGGTGTCGACGCTCGGGAAGATGTTGAGGACCAGCCGCTGGCCCGCCAGGTCGTCGCTCGTGACCGTCGTCATGTCGCTCCGGGTCAGGGTGAAGGCGGGGGCCTTCTCGCCGACGGCGGGCAGGTCGCCCTCGGTGTGGACGGGGTTGCCGCCCATCGTGATCTCAGCCATGTCCGGTGATGTCCTCTTCGTCGTGGGTGCCCCGGCACCCTGCCGGGGTCGGGCGGCGCCCATGGTGCCCCGGTCGGGGGTCAGGCCACCATCGTCGCGGGGTCGACGCCCTGCTCGAGGCACCACTCGCGGTAGCGGATCGGGCTGATCTCGCTCGGCTTGATCTCGCTGCGGCCGCCCCAGAACACGTTGGTGTAGGTGACGGGGATGCCGATGGACTCGAGGTGCTCGTCGATCGCGGCCTTGTGCGCGAGGACCCGATCCTTGTCGGTGCCGTGGGACACGCCCATGATGTTCACGTCGGCGAACTCCGGGCCGCCCTCGCGCCAGTAGGCGTGGGTCATGCAGTGGAAGCGCCCGACCTCGCGGCCGGCGCGCATCTCCTCCCCCTCCGGCACCCGCCAGTGGAACAGCGCGTTGTAGCGGGTGACGCGCGTGCCGTCGCGGTGTGCCTTGACGTGCTCGAGGAACGTCGAGAACCGGCCGATGACCCGCTTGGCGTTCAGGTCCTCGGCGATCGCGCAGAAGTCCTCCACGGTCTCGCCCGCCTCCGCGGCGCGCGGCACCCACAGGTCGGGTTGCAGCTCCTCTGGTTCGAACTCCCGCTTCATCGCCATCAGGACCCGCCACTCCCGCTCGGTCAGGTCGATGATCGTCGTGTCGAGCACCCGCCCCGGCTCGGGGGTCTTGTCCCCCGGCTCGACGTCGCGCCGGCGGACGTGGCCGACGCCGAGGGCGAACAGCTTCTTCGCCGGCAGCAGCCGGTAGCCGGTCGCGCCGGTGCGGTCCATGAGGAGCCGGCAGTGGGCGTCCATGTCGTAGGGCCGCGGGACCTTGAGGGTGGTCCACAGCTTGTACTGGCTGCCGGGGGTCTCGCGGTCCGTCGTGCGCAGCACGACGTGCCCGCTGAAGGGGTCCTCGGCGAACATGTGCTCGAAGGCGTCCTTCAGCCGCTCCGACGGCACCGTCCAGGCGACCAGCGCGCCGGGGGCCAGGCTCGTCGTCATCAGCGTCTGGCGGACCCGGCGGATCGTGCCGGCCCGCAGCATCGCCGCGATGCGCTCCACGACGGTGTCGACGTCGACGCCGGACTCCTCGGCGATCCGGCGGAGGGGCTGGCGGTGGAACCCCTGGATCCGGTCCTCCGAGACGCGGAGGATCTGGGCGTTGACGGGATCGTCGACGGTCGCGGGGATCGTGGGGGCGTCCATGGCGGCCGAGTGTAGGGAGGGGTGCAGGATCCGACCCGTCAAGTCCCAGCCGGCACTGCCGATCGGACGTCGATGGGTCTCCACGGCGGAACGGACGGGCGGACGCCGGTGGGCGCCGCGCTGCGGCCTGCCGCGGGTCTGTGGTCGACCGCGGGCCTGTGGGCAGCCGTGGCCGTGGCGGTCGCGGTGGCCCTCGCGACGACGGCGCTGCCCGAGCCCCTCCACCGTGCGGTCGTCGTCCTCCTGGCCACCGCCGCAGGCGTCGTGGGGCTGGTCGCCACCGCGGCCGGTCGGCGGCGGGCCGTCCAGCCCCCGCGGTGGCCGGTCTTCGGAGTCGGCATGTCCGCGGCGGCGCTGGCGCTCGCCTACGACGTGCTGGCCGTCGGCGACACCGACGTGGTGGTCCTGACCGCGGTCCTCGCCGGGGCCGTCGGCGTCGGGTTCGGGCTGGTCCCCGCCATGGCGCTGCACCGGGCGGAGCCCGAGGACTGGATGGACGTCGGCCTGATCGCGACCTCCGTGACCTACGTGACCGCGTGGCACGGCCTCCCGCGCACCGCGAGCGGCGGGATCGTCAGCGCCGCCCTCGTCCTCGTGGTCCTCCTCGCCGCCGGTGTGGTCGCGATGATCCTGGTCGGCGCCCGCGCACGGGGCGTCGGAGCCGACCGCGCGGTGGTGGCGGCGGGACTCGGGTCCCACCTGGTGGCCACGGCCCTCCACCTGGGTGCCGGCCGGGACGCCGACCGCCTGACGACGGCGCTGCTGCTGCTCGGCTCCCTGCTGATCGCCATCGCGTTGGTGCGCGTCGGCCGGGCTGGGCTGGCCGTGGGCGCGGGCCACGGCCGCCGCGACGCCGCCTGGTGGATCCCCATGACCTCCCCGGTCGGGGTCTTCGCCGGGTACGTCGGCATGGTCGGCCACCCCGAGGACGCCGTCGACGTCAGCCGGGTGCTGATCGCCCTGGCGGGCAGCCTCCTGTGCGCGCGGATCGTCCTGACCATCCGCCGGCTGACCCGCGTCGTCGACGAGGTGCGCCGCGACCGCGAGGCGCTGGCCCTGATCGCCCGGACCGACAGCCTGACCGGGCTCGCGAACCGCGGGTGGCTCGCCGACCGGCTGGAGGGGTGGCTCGCGCCGGGCACCGCGGGCGACGACGACGAGGTGTGCCTGCTGTTCTGCGACCTCGACCGCCTGAAGGTCGTGAACGACGGGCTGGGATACGGCATCGGGGACGCGCTCATCCGCCAGGTCGCCCGCCGCTGGCAGCAGCTCATCGGTCCCGAGGTGCTGTCGGCACGGGTCGGCGGGGACGAGTTCGCGTTCGCGCTCCGCGGTCCTGCGGAACAGGCCGAGGCGCTGGCGCAGCGGCTGCACGCCTCCCTCGAGCGACCCATCGGCGCCCGCCACCACCGCCTGTCGGTGTCGACCAGCATCGGGATCACCGTCGGTCGACCCGGTCGGGCGAGCCCCGACTCGTTGCTGCGCGACGCCGACGTCGCGATGTACCGCGCCAAGGCCGTCGGCGGCGGCACCACCCGGTGGTTCGACGAGGCGATGCACCACCAGGCCCTGCGACGGCTCCAGCTCGAGCGCGAGCTCCGCCAGGCCCTGGTCGACGGCTCCGTCGAGGTGCACCTGCAGCCGATCGTGGCGCTGGCCGACCAGCGGGTGGCCGGGGTGGAGGCGCTCCTGCGCTGGACCCACCCCGACATGGGGCGTGTCGCCCCCGACGAGGTCATCGACCTGGCTGAGGAGACGGGCCTGATCGTCCCCCTCGGACGCCACATCCTGTTCGAGGCGTGCGCGGCCCTCACCCGCGTCCGCGCCGCGGGTCACGACGTGCCGAGCGTGGCCGTGAACACCTCAGCGTCCCAGCTCGTGACGGCCACGTTCACCCAGGACGTCGCGGACGCGCTGGCGACCCACGGCCTGGACGCGGGTGCCCTCACCATCGAGGTGACCGAGGGGGTGCTGCTCGACGACGGGACCGCGGCGGAGACCCTCGACGCCCTCCGCGCGATGGGCGTCAAGGTCAGCCTCGACGACTTCGGGACGGGGTACTCGTCGCTGTCCTACCTGGCCACCTTCGCGCTGGACCAGCTGAAGCTCGACCGGTCGTTCCTGTCGAGCGACGAGCGCGGTGTGGTCGTCGGCGGGATCCTGCGGATCGCCCACGACCTCGGACTGCCCGTCGTGGCCGAGGGCGTGGAGACCCGCGACCAGGCCGACCGCCTCCACGCCATGGGCTGCGCGCTCGTGCAGGGCTGGGCGTACACCGCGGCCCTCGCCGTCCCGGCGCTGCTCGAGTGGCTGGAGGCGAGGCAGGCGGCCGTGGCCGAGGAGCCGGTCGTCCTGGGGTGAGCCGGTCGTCGTGGGTGGAGGCCGCTGAGACGCCGGCTCACCCTCCCCCGCGCGGTCGCGCGGTGACTACCCTCGGGGGACGCGACCGCTGGAGGGACCCCATGACGACGTCGACGGCCGAGCAGCTGTGGGCCGAGATGCCCACCATCAAGACCGGGCAGGACTACGTCGACAGCCTGCGGGGGCGGGGGACCCGGCTGTTCCTGATGGGTGAGCGGGTCGACGAGCCCGCCGACCACCCGATCATCCTCCCGTCGATCAACGCGATGCGGGCCACCTACGACCTGGCGGTGGAGCACCCGGAGCTGGCGACCGTCCACTCCCCCCTGATCGACGCGCCCGTCAACCGCTTCCTGCACGTGACGGCGTCACCGGAGGAGCTGGTCGCCAAGCACCGCATGCAGCGCGCCCTCGGCCAGCGGACGGGCACGTGCTTCCAGCGCTGCGTCGGCATGGACGCCGTGGCGACGCTGCACTCGGTCACCTATGACGTCGACGAGGCGGAGGGGACGGGCTACCACCGCCGGTTCCTCGACTTCCTGACCCGGCTGCAGCGCCACAACCTGGTCCTGGCCGGCGGCATGACCGACCCCAAGGGCGACCGGTCGAAGCGGCCGCACGAGCAGGCGGACCCCGACGTGTTCCTCCGGGTCGTCCGGCGCAGCGAGGACGGGGTCTGGGTCCGCGGGGCGAAGGCCCACATGACCGGTGGCTGGAACAGCCACTGGATCGTGCTGATGCCGACCCAGCACCTGACGCCGGAGGACCGCGACTTCGCGATCATCGGCGCGGTCCCGGTCACCGCCCCGGGGATCACGTTCGTCTACGGCCGGCAGGCCTCGGACACCCGTGCGCTCGAACCGGGGACGATGGACCAGGGCAACGCGCGCTTCGGCGGGCAGGAGGTGCTGGTCCACTTCGACGACGTGTTCATCCCGAACGAGCACGTGTTCCTCGACGGCGAGGTCGACACCGTCCGGACGTTGGTGCAGCGCTTCACGCGGTACCACCGGTCCAGCTACATGTGCAAGACCGGACTGGGTGACGTGCTGATCGGCGCGGCGGCGGAGGTCGCGGACGCCAACGGGGTCCCCGGTGCCAGCCACATCGCCGACAAGCTGGTGGAGATGACCCACCTGAACGAGACGATCTGGGCGGCGGGTCTGGCCGGGGCGGGCGAGGCGGAGACCCTCCCGAGCGGCGCGGTGATCAACGACGCGATGCTGTCGAACGTCGCCAAGCACAACGTGACCAGGTTCCCCTACGAGATCGCCCGGCTGGCCCAGGACATCGCCGGCGGGCTGATGGTGACCATGCCGTCGGAGTCCGACCTGCGGTCGGAGGAGATCGGCCCGCTGGTCGAGCGCCTGCTCGCCGGACGGGCGGACGTCCCGACCGAGGACCGGCTGCGGATCATGCGGCTGATCGAGAACATGACGATCGGCCGCAACGCCGTGGGCTACCTGACCGAGTCGCTGCACGGCGCCGGGTCGCCCCAGGCCCAGCGCATCGAGATCGCCCGCGCGATGGACCGCGACGCCAAGCGCGCGTACGCCCGGGACCTGGCAGGGATCCCCTCGGCGTCGGAGTAGGTCGCTTGGGGTCGGTCGCTTGACCACCAGGTGGGTGCACCGCCCGCCGCTGCGAGCGGGAACCGCACCCACGCAGTCGCCGCACCTCGCAGTGGGTGCACCGCCCGCCGGTGCGAGCGGGAACCGCACCCACGCAGTCGCCGCGCCTCGCAGCGGGTGCACCGCCCGCCGCCGCGAGCGGGAACCGCACCCACTGGGAGGGGATCACGTCCCCAGGCCGGTCAGCTGGCGCGGGACTCCGCGCGCAGGGCGAACTCGGGGCCGACGAAGGTGTGGCCGAGCATGCAGCGGGTGCGGAGGTACCGCTCGGGGCCGTCTAGGCCCGGCAGCTGGAAGCAGCCCGTGACCTCGGTCAGGTGGCCGCAGGCCATGCAGGACTCGAGGTCGAGCGTGGTGGTGGCCGACCGTGCGGTTCCGAGCGGGTTCTCGTGCATGACGTCCTTCTGCGCGTCCGTCGGTGCGTTAGGGCCCCCTAACCTAACAGCCCCGGCCGTCCCGGGCCCAATCGGGTGACGGCATTTGTGCGGCGGCGGGTCGGACGGGGATGATGCGCATCGATCTCCCGCGTCCCGAAGGAGCCCCGGTGTCCACGACCAGCCTGCCCCTCGTCCCCGCCGCGCGTCCGGCCTGGACCGCGTCGATCCCCCGCCAGGTGGTGCTGGCGGTGGCCGGGAGCGCCGCGCTCGCCGTGTCCGCGCACATCGCGGTGCCGATGTGGCCGGTGCCCATCACGGCCCAGACGCTGGTCGTGCTGGCCCTCGGCTTCGCGTTCGGCCCCACCCTGGCCGCCAGCACCGTCGTGCTCTACCTGATCGAGGGCGTCGCCGGCCTGCCAGTGTTCACCGTCCCGCCGGGTCCCGGCGCACTCGCCGGTCCGACTGCGGGCTACCTGTTCGGGTTCGTGGCCGCCGCCGCCCTGACCGGCGTCCTGGCGCAGCGGGGCTGGCAGCGGAACCCGGCGACCGTCGCGGCAGGCATGGTGCTGGGGAACCTCACCATCTACCTCGGCGGGGTGGGCTACCTCACGACCCTCATCGGGTTCGACGCGGCCCTGAGCGGCGGCCTCTACCCCTTCCTGATCGGTGACGCGGTCAAGATCGCGCTCGCCGTCGCCGCCCTGCCGATCCTCACCCGCCGCATCGAGCGCTGATCGCCGGGCCCGATCACCACGGGGCGTTCCGGGTAGGGCCTCGGCATGGACGCACACAAGCAGTTCACCGAGACCGTGACCGTCGACCGCCCCGTGCGGACCGTCTACAACCAGTGGACGCAGTTCGAGGAGTTCCCGGAGTTCATGGAGGGTGTGGAGCGCGTCGAGCAGCTCGACGACACCCACCTGCGCTGGACCACCGAGATCGGGCTGGTCTCCAAGAGCTTCGAGACCGAGATCTCCGAGCAGATCCCGGACGAGATCATCATGTGGCGCGCGACCGGGGGTGACGTCGCGCACGCCGGCAAGGTGACGTTCGCAGCCGCCGGGCCGCAGCAGACCGAGGTCACCGTGAACATGGCCTGGCAGCCGGAGTCCTTCGCCGAGAAGGTCGCCGACTGGACGAACGTGACCGAGCGCCGCGTCAAGGGCGACCTCGAGCGGTTCAAGGCCTTCATCGAGAGCCGCGACGCCGAGACCGGCGCCCACCGCGAGACCCACGTGTAGCGAGGGCGATCATCGGCACGATCACCCTGCTCCGCCACGGCCAGGCCTCCTTCGGGGCGGCGGACTACGACGCCCTCAGCGACCTCGGGCGGGAGCAGGCGGCCGTCGCCGGTGCCGAGCTGGCCCGCCGGGGCCTCCGCGACCCGCTGATCGCCAGCGGGTCGCTGTCACGCCAGCGCGAGACCGCCGCGATCGCGATGACGGCGATGCGCCTGTCCGGCGAGCCGCGCACCGACAGCCGGTTCGACGAGTACGACCACGTCGGCATGGTCGCCGCCGAGGTGGGTGACGACCCCGCGGTGATGGGTGATCCGACGCGGTTCCAGGCCGTGCTCGACGAGTCGCTCGGGGCCTGGGTGACCGCCGACGCCGCGGGTGGCTGGCGGGACTTCTCGGCTGGTGCCACCGCGGCGCTCGCCGAGCTCGCAGACGACCTCGGGTCGGGTCGTGACGCGGTCGTCAGCACCTCCGGCGGGGTGATCGCCGCGATCGTCGCACACCTCCTCGGCCTCGGCGCCGACGGTGTGGTCGCCCTCAACAGGGTCGTCGTGAACGCCGGCCTGACCACCCTGATCGTGGGCCGGTCGGGCACGCACCTGCTGACCTTCAACGACCACGCCCACCTGACCGGCGACGCCGCGCACCTCCGCACCTACCGCTGAGCGCGCCCTACCGCTGAGCGGCCAGCGGCGGCTCGAACGCCGCCGGGTCGGCGCAGTAGGCCCGCAGGTCGCGGGCCAGCCGGGCGGCGTGGAACCCGTCGAGGTAGCGGTGGTCCATCGTGGCCGACACCGTCAGCATCGGCCGGGCCACCACCACCCCGTCCTCGACGACCGCTCGGTCGGCCACCTCCCCCACCAGCACCAGGAACGGGACCCGGTAGAACGGCGACAGCGGCGCGTAGGCGTGGCCGATGCCGAACATGCCGACGCTCGACACGAGCGCGCTCCCGAAGGTCTGGCGGCGGACGCCCACGGCCGGCAGGTCGAGGTCGAGGTCGATCGACAGGACCGCGAGCAGCCCCATCAGCCACCGCAGCACCCGGGTGGGCAACCGGTCGAGCAGGCCCTTGGCCTGACCGAGGTCGTCCTCCTCACCGCTGCGGAGCCGAGCCGCGCGGCCCGCGACCTCGTCGGCGATCGCCGTCACGGCCTTCTCGTCGGTCCGGGCGACCTTCACGCCCGAGAGCTCGTCGCCGTCCGCCGTCGAGGCGATGAAGAAGATGTCGACGGTCGGCCGCCGCACGAACCGCCCGAGGCGGATCCGCCCGTTCAGGTCCGGGTTCCGCGCCAGGGCGTGGGCGACGGCCTTGCCGACCAGGTGGGTGACCGTCACCGGGTGCCCGTCCGCCCGGGCGGCCTCGACGTAGGCCAGCAGCGGGCGGGCGTCGAGCTCCACATCGCCGTACATCTGCGGGTCGCTCGGCGCGCGCCACGTCGCCGCGGAGATCTTCCGCCACCCGCTGAGTCTCACGGCCATCCCGGCATTCAACCCCATGCACCCCCCTGCCGAGGGGGCCTGAGACGCCATCTCGGGACCGGCGTCCGTAGACTCCGCCGGTCAGCCAGCAGGAGGGAGCCGCTGTGGTGTTCTCGATCGACGTGCCGACCGAGCTCGAGGTGCAGGGCGACGTGGCCGAGGGCTACGGCCCGGTGGCCGACGCGTTCCGCCGCAACGTCCGCGACCGCGGTGAGGTGGGGGCCGCGTGCGCGGTCGTCCGCGACGGCGAGGTCGTCGTCGACCTGTGGGGCGGCTACCGCGACGGCCACCGCCGGCTGCCGTGGGCCGAGGACACCCTCGTCACGATGTTCTCGACGACCAAGGGCGTCGCGTCGATGGCCGTCGCGCTGGCCCACGCCCGCGGGCTGGTCGACTACGACGCCCCCGTGGCCCGGTACTGGCCGGAGTTCGCCGCGGCGGGCAAGGACGCGGTGACCGTGCGCCAGCTCCTCAGCCACCAGGCGGGCCTCGCCGTCATCGACAGCCCCCTCGACGTGGACGACCTGCTCGACCTCGACCGCATGGCCGCCGTCATCGCGGCCCAGGCCCCCGCCTGGCAGCCGGGGACCCGCCACGGGTACCACGGCATCACCCTCGGCTGGTACGAGGGCGAGCTGATCCGACGCGTGGACCCCGACGGCCGGTCCCTCGGCCGGTTCTTCGCCGAGGAGATCGCCCGCCCTCTGGACCTCGACGTCCACATCGGCCTGCCCGACGACGTCGATGTGGGCCGGCTCGCGTTCATCCACGGCTACAAGCCGGCGGAGATGGTCCTGCACGTCCACGAGCTGCCCTGGCGGTTCGTGGCCGCGTTCCTCAACCCGCGCAGCGCGACCGCACGGTCCTTCGCGAACCCGGCGGTGCTGGCGGAGCTCGCCAGCTACAACCGCATCGACATCCTCCGCGCCGAGATCCCCGCCGCGAACGGCACCGGACGGGTCCGCGACGTCGCCCGGGCGTACGGGGAGTTCGCGACCGGCGACCAGTGCCTCGGCCTCGACGAGGCGACCCTGTCCGCCCTCCGCGATCCCGCCACCCCACCCGCGGAGGGGCTCGAGGACGAGATCCTGAAGGTCGAGACCACGTTCAGCCTCGGCTACATCAAGCCGTTCCCCCGCTTCCGCTTCGGCACCGCCGCGGACGCGGCCTTCGGCACGCCCGGTGCGGGCGGCTCGTTCGGCTTCGCCGACCCGGACGTCGGCATCGGGTTCTGCTACGCGCCGAACCGCTCGGGCTTCCACCTGTGGGACGACCCGCGGGAGCTCGCCCTGCGGGATGCCCTGTACGTCGACTGCCTGGCCGAGCGTCCCCAGCACCCCGACCGCTGACGGTCAGGCGGGCGGCACCCGCAGCACGACGACCGCCACGTCGTCCACCAGCGGACCGTCCTGGTGGGCGCGGGTGGCCGCGATGACCCGGTCGGTCAGCTCCGCGGCGGTCTCGTCGGGATGGCGGGCGTCGGCGAAGACGGCGGCGACGACCCCCTCCTCCCCCATCAGCCGTCCCTCTGCGTCGCGTGCCTCGGTCGCGCCGTCGGTGACGAGCACCAGGGCGTCGCCCGGTCGGAGGGTGAGGGTCTCCACGGTCAGGGCGGCGTCGTCGAACATGCCGAGGGGCCGGCCGGCGGGGTACAGCTGCTCGAGCGCGCCGTCCGCCCGCCGGATCACCGGCGGCGGGTGCCCCGCGGTGGTCAGCGCCACCTCGAGTGGTGCGGTCGGGTCGTCGGCCCGAGCCGTCGCGTCGAGGGACAGCAGCACGGCGGTCAGGTGCGGTGCCTCGTCCTCGGGCCGGCGGGCCATCTGCCGGTTGAGGGACTCGAGGACCGATGATGGGTGGTGGGTCCGCGCGGCGGCGGCGCGGATGGTCCAGCGGGCGGACACCGCGGTCTCCGCTGCCGTCGGCCCGTGGCCGCAGACGCCGCCGAGGGTGACGAACCAGCGGTTCGGCACGGTCTCGAAGACGTCGTAGAAGTCGCCGAGGACACCGAACCCGTCGCGCGCGGGCCGGTGTGCGGCGGCGACGTCGAGCCCCTCCACCTCCGGCACCGCGGGGGGCAGCAGGCTCTGCTGCAGCGTGCGGGCGAACAGCGACGCCCGGTCGAGTGCGTCGCGCAGGGCGATCTCGCCGGTCGCCGCCTCGGCCAGCGCGGACAGGACCTCGAGGTCGTCGGACGTCCACTCGCGCACGCGCTGGTCGACCACGCAGAAGGTGCCGAGCACCTGCCCGTCGGGGCTGTGCACCGGCATGCCGGCCCAGGCCGCGATGCCCATCGAGGCGATCGACGGGTTGTCGCGGGTGATCGGGTCGGTGGCGGCGTCCCCGGTGATCAGGGGGGCGCCGCTCGCGATCACGTACTGGCAGAACGAGTCCGCCAACGGGTTCTCCGTCGCATCGCCGTCGACGCCGGTCCGGCTCTTCCAGAACGACCGCGTCTCGTCGACCAAGGTGATGAACGCAGCGGATGCGCCGAGCACCCTGGCCGCGAGGCGGGTCAGGCGGTCGAAGGCCTCCTCGGGCGCGGTGTCGAGCAGGTGGGTGGCGTGGACCGCCGCCAGGCGGCGCCGGTCCGACACCGGGGACTGGGCGGTCTCAGGCATGCGGCGTCCCAGGGTACGGCGTCGCCGCCGGCTCACGCCTCCACCCGGGAACAGGTATGCGTACGCCGCGGGGCACGCGCCACCTGACCCAGGAGGAGGATCTTCGCAGCGCGGGCGTGCAGACCGTGACCAGACCCTCAGCTGATCCTGGGGGACGCCGATCGAGTGCGGGACCGGGGGCCCACACCCACGAGCCGGAGCCGAAGATGTTGACGTCGATGACCCTGAAGAAGCAGCTGCTGTCCGCGTTCGCCGTCGTGCTGGTCGCCTTCGGCGCGCTGACGGTGTTCCAGATCTCCGCCACCTCGTCGGTGACGCAGAACATGGAGTCGTTGTACACCGACGCCTACGACCCCACCCGTCTCGCGGGGGAGATCCGCAGCGACCTCGCGCGGTTGAACATCTTCACGCGGCGCGCGGCCGAGACCGACGTCACCGCCGAGGCCCGCCAGGCCAACGACGCGGAGATCACGGACGCGATCGGCGACATCGACGTGGCCCTCCCCGAGCTGGGTGAGGGTCTGCACGACGCCGAGGAGGAGGCGACGTTCGCGACGGTGGAGGAGTCGTGGCGGTACCTCTCGCCGCTGTGGACCAGCGTGCTGGAGGCGGGTGACGAGCAACAGGCCGCCGCCGACGGGGTGCTCGCCACGGACGGGTACGCCGCGACCTACCAGACCGCCGACGACGCCATCGGCGAGGTCCTCGACCTCCAGGCCGCCATCGCCACAGAGTCCTTCGAGACCGCCGATGCCCAGGCGACGCGCAGCCGGACGATCTCGATCGTCGTCGCCCTCGTGGTGGTCGCCGGCGGGCTCGCGCTGGCGTGGTCGGTGGCGCGGACGGTGACCCGCAAGGTGCAGGGCTCGGCGACGGGCGTGTCGACCAACGTCGACTCCCTGGCCGCGGTGTCCGCGCAGCTGTCGAGCTCGGCTGAGGAGACCTCCGCGCAGGCCAACGTGGCCGCCGCGGCCGCTGAGCAGGTGTCCGCGAGCGTGCAGACGGTGTCGGCTGCGGTGGAGGAGATGGGCGCCAGCGTCCGCGAGATCGCCCAGAACACCACCACCGCGTCCACCGTCGCCTCCCGCGCGGTCGACGTGGCCGACCAGACCTCGGCGACCGTCGCCAAGCTGTCGGCCTCGTCGGTGGAGATC